>NZ_JBEOSA010000019.1:0-125688 GCF_040302625.1 Kitasatospora sp. NPDC097643
GCTACGCGCAGGACACCGCGGCCGGTGACACCAAGGGCCAGGGCGTCGGCGGCATCTGGTTCGCCGTGGCGCCCGACGGCAAGAAGGCGGCCGCCGCCGGTGCCGCCGCGACCGCCGGTGCCACCGGTGCGTCCGGCTACCCGTCGGAGCCGTCGACCGGTGCGGCGACCGGTGCGGCGCCGATGCCCCAGCCGGCGCAGCCCGCCCCGGGCGGGGCCCAGGTCTCCGTGACCACCAACCCGCAGCTCGGTCAGATCGTGGTGGACGCGCACGGCACGGCGCTGTACCAGTACGCCAAGGACCCGTCCTGGCCGATGCGTTCGCTCTGCGAGGGCCAGTGCGCGATGACCTGGAAGCCGGTGCCGGCGGTCGACGCGAGCCAGGTCAAGGGCGTGGACCCGAAGCTGATCGGCAAGGTGCAGCGCTCCGACGGCAGCTGGCAGCTGTCCGTCAACTGCAAGCCCGTCTACACCTACACGGGCGACAGCGCCCCCGGTGACGCCAACGGGAACGGCAAGGACAACCTGTGGTCGGCCATCAACCCCGCAGGGAAGCCGGTGGGCGGTAAGTGACGGCCGGGGGCGCCGTCGTGGCGGCCGCGCGGCCGCGGCGGACCGTCCGCCGCAGGCTCCAGTGGCTCGCGCTGACCGTCCTGCTCGTCCTGGGCGTCGTCGAACTGCTCGGCGGGGCGGGAGGGTTGATCGCCCCGACGCGGACGTCGACGGGCGCCGCCCGGACCTCGGTGGAGGACCTGGCCCAGCGGATCGGCTGTGCGGTGGACATCACCGCCGACACCACGGACCTCCGCCAGGGGCTCTGCACCCTCGGTGAGGACGAGGTCTGGATCGCCACCTTCCCGACCACCGGGGCCCAGACGGCCTGGACGTCGGACGCCGAGGCCTACGGAGGGTCGTACCTGGTGGGTGACCGCTGGGTGGTCGTCCTGTCCGACACCACGGCGGACCTGCTGCACGCGAAGCTGGGCGGGGTGATCACGAGCGGCGCCGACCACACCAGGCACGCCGATCACGGCGGGCACGGCGACCCCAGTGGGCCCGCCGACCCCGGCGGGCACGGTGAGCACGCCCCCGGGGCCGGTGGCACCGGCCACGATCCGTCCGGGGCCGGCTGACCTCGGCGGGCGTTCGACCGACACGGCGGTGGCGTCGCCACGGAACTCCCCGGGCCTGGGCCCGGGAGGGTCTCCGTGGCGACGCCACCGCCGTTCGTGCTTCTCGGGCGTGCCCCGCGGTGGCTGTCGTTCGTCCGTCACGGTGTCAGCGGTTGCGCTGCGCTGCCGATTCGGGACATACCAAACCCGAATCGGCATTTCTGTTACGCCCGCGGCGCCGGTGGTGCGCCTGGGACTGATGGGGCCAGTGGGGTCTGCGCAGACGCGGGCCGCCGGGCGGCCCGGTACCCGTACGCCCCGCCCGACGGGCGCCGCCCGCTATTCGGTTTGGGAATGGGAGGCCGGCCGGCGGGCCGGGAGGCGATTGCCCGAACGCCGTCAGGCTGGTGTGCTGTGGACCACCCTCCACCGCCGCCCGACGGCCCGGCAGCCGTCCGCCACCGGTGTCGCCCGACCCGGGCAGGCAGGCAGAGGGCATCGACAGACGGCACGCCCCGCGACCGGGCGCCCCCCGCCCCCTGGTGCACGCCACCTTCCCGTCCCGGGGCAAGCAGACCTGAGGAGACCACATTGACCGTGCGTTCCGACCATTACGGACCGGGTCTGAGCACCTTGAGCGACGTCGAGCTCTCCGCGGTCCTTCCCGCCGCGACCGCCACCGACACCTCCCGGATCGGAGAGGTGATGGCCGAGGTCTTCGCCCGCTACCACGGCGCGGTGCTGGCCTACGCGCGCGGCTACTGCCGCGACCCGCAGACCGCGCAGGACCTCGCCGCCGAGGCCTACGCCCGTACCTACGTGTCGGTGGCCCGCGGCCACGGACCGCGCCACGCCTGGCGCCCCTACCTGATGGCCTGCGTCCGCCGCACCGCGATGGAGTGGAGCAGGAGCTTCACCCGTCGGGTGCTGCTGCCGGAGGACTTCGAGACCTGGGTGGAACACCTCGCCGGGGACGCGGAGACCGAGGCCGCGCTGCTCGCCACCGAGGAGAACGCTCTGGTCGTCAAGGCCTACCGCTCGCTTCCCGAACGGTGGCAGGCGCTGCTCTGGCTCACGGTCGTGGAGGGGGAGCCGGCGGCCGCCGTCGCGCAACGGATGGGGATGACCCCCAGCGGGGTGCGCTCGCTCGCCGCACGGGCTCGGGAGGGGCTGCGCGAGGCCTACCTGCGCGAGGACGTGGACGAGGCGGCCGCGCCGGCCTGCCGCTACTTCACCGCCCGGCTGGCCAACGCCATCCGGCGCCCCGGGCGGCGGCGCGGCCCCGACCTGGCCCGGCACCTGGCGGACTGCGAGGGCTGCGCCCGGGTGGCCCGGGAGGTCGAGCACGCCAACCACCGCGCGGTGGAGGCGGCGGCTGAGGCGATGGCCGCCGCCCCCGGCCCCGAGGCCGCACGGCGACGCCGGCGCCCGGCGCGGCGGTGAGCGGCCGCCCTCGACCGGGTCGCCCGCGTCAGCCCCGCATCGTCCGACGATCAGTCAGCGCAGCAACTCGCGGTAGGCGGTGCCGATTTCGGCGAGGCTACGGGCCAGGCCGGCGCAGCCGACGGTCGCGTAGCTGACCACCAGGGCGGGGGGCCTGGTGGTGTCGGTGAGGGTGTAGAAGCGGCCGCCGCGGACCAGGACGGAGCGGGAGCGGGCGGCCCGGACGAGGGCCTCCTCGTCGATGCCGTCGGGGAGTTGGAGGTAGGCCTGGAGGCCGCCCTCGCCGCCGAGGAGCCGGGCGCCGGGGAGGTGGAGTGCGGTCTGCTCGCGGACGACCTCGCGGCGTTTGTGGAACTCGGCGCGCAGCCTGCGCTGGTGGCGGTCGAGGGCGCCGCTGTCGATGAAGCGGGCGAAGGCGAGCTGTTCGAGGCCGGAACAGCCGATGTCCCAGCCGGCGCGGACGTGTTCGACCGAGGCCATCAGCTCGGAGGGGGTGGCGAGCCAGCCCAGCCGCAGGGCGGGGGCGAGCACCTTGCTGGCGCTGCCCGCGTAGACCACGCGGTCGGGGGCCAGGCTCTGCAGGGCGGGCAGTTGGCCGGTCCGGCGGAGGTAGGCGTTGTCGTAGTCGTCCTCGATCAGGTAGCCGTCCACCGCGCGGGCCCAGGCGATCAGGCGTTCGCGGCGGGCCTGGCTGAGCCGGGCGCCGGTCGGGAAGTGGTGGCCGGGGGTGGTGAGGACGGCCCGGGCCCCGCTGGCCTCCAGGAGGTCGACCCGCAGGCCGTCCGCGTCCACCGGGATGCCGACCGGGACCAGGCCGGCGCTGGCGATGAACTCCCACTCGCCGGGGTGGCCCGGGTCCTCGACGGCCAGGGTGCGGTGGCCGCGGTCGCGCAGCACCCGGCACAGCAGGGCGAGGCCCTGGGCGAAGCCGGAGGTGACCATCACGTCCTCGGGGCGGGTGCGCACGCCCCGGACCCGGCCGAGGTAGCCGGCCAGCAGCTGCCTGGTCACCGGGACCCCGGCGGGCGGGGAGTAACCGAGGTCCTGGCGGCCGGCGTCGTTCAGCGCGGCGGTGACGCAGCGGATCCACTCCTGGCGCGGGAAGGCCTGCACGTTGGAGGTGCCGGTGCGCAGGTCCCAGGCCGCCTCTGCGGGTTCGTGGTCGACGAGGGTGAGGGCGGAGCCGACCGCGGCGGCGGGCTGGGCGCACTCGGCGACGGTGGTGCCGGAGCCGCGCCGGGTGGCCAGGTAGCCCTCGGCCGACAGCTGCTCGTACGCCTCCACGACCACGCTGCGCGACACCGCGAGGTCGGCGGCGAGCTGCCGGCTGGAGGGGATCCGGGTGGCGGGCCGGAGCGCCCCCTCCTCGATCAGGCGGCGCAGCGAGTCGCGCACCTGGACGGCGAGCGGCACCCGCGACTCCCGATCGACGCTCAGGGCCAGGTGCCAGGTCAAGTGGTCTTCTCTCCGGGAGCCGAAGTGGCATGGACCATACATTCAAACATTTGGTGGACTCCTATCGCACAGGCATTCGCCGCGCGGGGGGATCGCGAGGGGGGACGGGGCGCCGCGATGGAGCGGTCGGCCGCGTCCGCGGATGCGGAGTCAGGGCAGGTGCGTCCACACTGCATCAGGCCCGTTGACATGCGTTCACCTGACGCGCCGACGGCTCAGGTGGACCGGAAAGGCCCAAGCCCGTGTCTACGACAGCAGCATCGAGCATTCCCGTACGGGTCCGGGTGACCGCGACCGGCCTTCCGCCGGTCGATCCACTGCGGCTGTACCAGGCCCTGGCGCGCACCCGGGCCCAGCGCGACCTCTACCTGATGGAGAGCCTGGACGGGCCGGACGCGGACCGCCACTCGGCCGTCGTCGGCTGGGGCCTCCTCGCCGAACTGCGCTTCTTCGCGGACCGGGTGGAGCTGACCGCGGACGGGGAACTGGGCGCCGCCCTGGCGGCCGCCGTCTCGACCGCCGCCGGCCGGGCCGGCACCGCGGCGCGCGGCACCACCCGGGTCTGGGAGACGCCGGAGCCGGAAACCCTCTGGCGGGTGCTGCGCGCCGTCCAGGGGGCGTTCACCGTGGACACCGAGGTGCCGACCGACACCTTCGCCTTCGGCTTCCTGACCACGCTGGCCTACGAGGCGGCCTGGTCGATGGAGCAACTCCCGCAGCACCAGACCGAGTCGGAGCAGCCGCGCGGCACCCTGGCGCTGTTCCGGGACACCGCCTGGTACGACCTGCGCAACGGCGAGGTGCGCCATCTGACCGCGCACGGCGAGCAGTTGCCGGCCGGACCGGCCGGCCTGCCGGCCGAGGTGCTCGCCGAGGCGACGGCACCCGGGTACCGGGCCGTGGTGCCCGAGGCGCCCGCGCCGCGCGCCGTCCGCGACAACGTGGACGAGGAGACCTTCAGCACCCGGGTGAAGCGCTGTCTCGGGCACATCGAGGTGGGCGACAGCTACCAGATCCAGATCGGCCACCGGATCGACGTCGAGAGCGAGTTGACGCCGCTGGAGGTGTACCGGCGGCTGCGGCACCGCAACCCCTCCCCGTACATGTACCTGGCGCCCTGGGCCGGCCACACCGTGATCGGCGCCAGCCCCGAGCTGTTCGTGCGGATCCAGGACGGCCGGATCTCCATGCGGCCGATCGCCGGCACCGCGCCCCGCGCCGCCGACCCGGCCGAGGACGCCCTCCGGGTGGAGGGACTGCGCGAGAGCGCCAAGGAGCAGGCCGAGCACGTGATGCTGGTCGACCTGTGCCGCAACGACATCGGGCGGGTCTGCGTGCCCGGCACGCTGTCGGTGGACACCATGATGGAGGTCGAGCCCTTCGCCTACGTCCACCACCTGGTCTCCACCGTGTCCGGCGAGGTCAGGGACGGTACGGACGTCTGGGCGGCGATCTGCGCCACCTTCCCGGCCGGCACCATGACCGGCGCGCCGAAGCTGCGGGCGATGGAGATCATCAACGAGATCGAGGACAGCCCGCGCGGCATCTACGCCGGCGCGCTCGGGCTGGTCGACGTCCGCGGCTTCGCCGTCCTGGCGCTGTGCATCCGCACCGCCGTGTACGACGGCGAGCGGTACACCACCCAGGCCTCGGCCGGCGTGGTCGCCGACTCGACGCCCGCCGCCGAGTGGCGGGAGACGCTGGCCAAGATGAGCGCCACCTACTGGGCGCTCACCGGTGAGGAGCTGCTGCCGTGAAGGTCCTGTTGGTCGACGCGTACGACAGCTTCAGCCACATCATCGACCAGTACCTGCTCACCCTCGGGGCCGAGACCGAGGTGGTGCGCTCGCGCACCCGCTCGGTGGAGCAGCTGCTGGACTCCGCCCCCGACGCGGTGGTGCTCGGCCCCGGCCCCGGGCACCCGGCCGCCTCCGGACACGTCGAGCTGGTGCACGCCTTCGCGGGCCGGGTCCCGCTGCTCGGCGTCTGCCTCGGCCACCAGGCGATCGGACTGGCCTACGGGGGCCGGATCGCCGTCGCCAAGCACCTGATGCACGGCAAGACCAGCCCGGTCGAGCACGACGGGGCGGGGCTCTTCGAGGGCGTCGCCGCGCCGCTGACCGTCACCCGCTACCACTCCCTGATCGTCACCGAGCCCGTGCCGGCCGAGCTGGTGGTCACCGCGACCTCGCTGGACGACGGCTACGTGATGGGCGTACGACACCGCACGCTCGACGTCGAGGGCGTGCAGTTCCACCCGGAGAGCGTGATGACCGAGCACGGCCTGCGGCTCTTCGACAACTTCCTCGGCCGGGTGCGGACCCGGGCCGCCGCGCACTGATCACGGATCGCGCACCGATCACCGATCGCGCACCGATCACCGGTCGCGCACCGATCACCGATTCACCGATGAACGACCCCGAGAGGACCCTCGCGCCCATGTGGCTGCCCACTCACGGCCCCGCGGCGGAGTTCGCCGCGCGCTACCTCGAACTCCACCGCTCGTTCTACGACCGCACGCTCACCCAGGACCGGCTCGACGGCTGGCGGGAGGGCCAGCTGCGCACCGTGCTCGACCAGGTCAGCAGCGGATCCCCGTTCTACGCACGGCACCTGAAGGAGGTCGAGCTCGCCGCCGTCACCCCTGACACGCTGGAGCTGCTGCCCTTCACCACCAAGGCCGACCTGCGCCGCGAGATGCTCGACGTGCTCAGCCGCCCGCTGGCCGACGCCGTCTTCTTCTACGAGACCACCGGCACCACCGGACCGGCCACGCCCTGCCCGCGCGACGGCCGCGAGGTGGTCGCCAGCAACGCGCACATCACCGAGTCCTGGGCGTCGATCTTCCGGCACCACTTCGGCACCCACGCCCCCCGGATCGGGCTGATGGGCCCCACCGAGGTGCACTCCTTCGGCGACACCCTCGGCGACGTCGCCCGCAACACCGGCTCGATGAACGCCAAGATCTGGCCGTACTCCCCGGTCATCGGCTTCGCCAAGGCGCTCCAGCTGATGAAGGAGCTGGAGCTGGAGGTGATCTGCTGCACGCCCGGCGTCGCCCTGACCCTGGCCAAGGCCGCCGAGCACTTCGGCTACGACCTGCGCCGCGACTTCGCGGTCAAGCTGCTCTTCGTCACCGGCGAGATGTGCACCCCGGCGCTGGCCCGGAACCTGGAGACGGTCTGGGGCGCGGACGTCTACAACATCCTGTACGGCTCGCAGGAGGCGTTCGTGATCGCCACCGCCTGCCGCAACAAGCGGATGCACCTCTCCCAGACCAACTACCTGTTCGAGGTGGTGGACCCGGAGACCGGCGAGTCCCACGGGCCGCGCGGCAGCGGCGAGTTGACCGTCACCATGCTGGTCGACGGGGTCAAGCCGCTGGTCCGCTACCGCACCGGCGACGCGGTGGTCGTCGAGCCGTCCGACTGCGGCTGCGAGCTGCCCGGCGACCTGGTCCGGATCGTCGGCCGCACCCTGGACCGGCTGGAGCTCGGCGGGCGGCGCTTCACCGCGGGCCAGATCGAGACCGCCGTGCTGACCGGGGTCACCGGCTCGGCCGGCTACCAGGTCGTCATCGAGCAGGACGAGGCCGGCCAGGACCGGCTGACGGTACGGCTGGAACTGCTCCAGGGCCTGGTCGAGGACCCGGCCGCGCTCGCCGCGGCCGTCCGGGAGCGGGCCGCCGCGGAGCTCGGCGTCCCCGTCGAGGTGGAGCTCAGCAGCGGCCTCGACCCGATCGTCTCCACCGGCGCCTTCGTCAGCTGGAAGGCGGCCCGGATCGTCGACCGGCGCACCGACCCCGACCACGAGACCCAGGTGGCCCAGAAGATGGCGGCGAACCGTGGGTATGAGCGCTGACACCCTCACCGAGGAGTACACCGCGCGCTGGCGCGACCTGGCCGACCGCTGGGCCGAACGGCCCGGCACCACCCTCGGCACCCTCGGCCCGCTCGGCACCTCCAGCCACCTGGCCGCGAACTTCCTCGCGGAGCGGCACGGACTGCGGGTCGAGCTGTTCGCCAGCTTCGACCAGGTGCTCGCCGAACTGGTCGAGCGCCGGGTGGAGTTCGCCCTGGTGCCGAGCGCGTACAAGGGGCTGACCTCCTTCCACTGGCACCGCGACCTGCGGCTGTCGGCCTACTTCTCGCAGGCCACCCCCGAGTACGGGATCGCGGCCCCGAAGGAGGACGGCGCCCCCGACGGCGCCGGGCCGGTCGAGGTCGCGGCCATGTGGGAGGTCCGCCGGATCTACGCCGAGGTGGCCCCGCCCGCGCTGAGCGGCCGGGAGGTGCGCTGGGTGGACGCCACCTCCACCCAGCACGCCGCCGAGCTGCTGGCCGACGGCCACGCCGACCTCGCCGTCACCAACGCCCCCGGCGTCCGGGCCCACAACCTCCACTGGGTGGCCACCCGCCCCGGCGCCGAGATCCTCTGGACCCTCTTCGGCCACGCGTAGCGCGTGCCCCGCACGCCCGCCAGGCCGTCCACCGAACCAACCGGAGCACCTTTCGCCATGCCACGGAAAACCCTGTTGCACCGCGTCACCGTCCAGGAAGGGCTGGGCCGGGCCTCGTTGCCGCACCGCAGCCTGCTGCTGGACGGCGACCGGATCGAGGCCGTCCT
This sequence comes from Kitasatospora sp. NPDC097643, assembly GCF_040302625.1. NCBI lineage: Bacteria > Bacillati > Actinomycetota > Actinomycetes > Kitasatosporales > Streptomycetaceae > Kitasatospora > Kitasatospora sp. NPDC097643. The sequence continues at coordinate 8,636 of NZ_JBEOSA010000019.1, forward strand.
GCCCGAGGCCGAAGCGCCGCTGAACTCGCCCGGGATCGACGTCCTCGACCTGGCCGGCCGCACCGTGATGCCCGGCATGACCCTCGGGCACACCCACATCGCCTACCTGAACGTGCTCGACGGCCGGGAGATGCTCTTCAAGCACTCCGTCCCCGAGGTCACCCTGGCCGCCGCCGAGAACGCCACCAACCTGCTCGCGCTCGGCTACACCGCCTTCGTCGGCGCCGGCTCGGTCGCCGGGATCGACATGGCGCTGCGCCGGGCCGTCGACTCCGGGCGGCTGCGCGGCCCCCGGATCACCCCGTGCAGCCGCGACCTGATGGTCTCCGGGCCGCCCGAGCGGCGCAACCCGGAGGTGCGCAAGCGCATCCCGTCCGACCTGATGCGGCTGGCCGACACCCCGGAGGAGATGGCCGAGTACGTCGCCAAGGAGATCGCCGAGGGCGCCGAGATCGTCAAGGTCTTCTCCTCCGGCGACGACACCTTCCCCAACGGCCGGTCGCACGAACTCCTCTTCACCGCCGAGGAGTTGGTCGTCGCCGCCCGGACGGCGCACGAGCACGGCGCCAAGGTCCGGGCGCACTCCCGCGGCCTCGCCGGGATCCGCAACGCGATCGCCGCCGGGGTCGACGTCATCGACCACGCCACCTACGCCGACGACGCGGCACTGGACGCCATCGCCGAGCGCGGCATCTTCGTGGTGCCGAGCCTGCACCAGCCGCACCGGCTGCTGACCCGCGGCGTCGAACACGGCAAGACCCCGGAGTACCTGGAGACCCTGGAGTTCCAGGCCGAGATCGAGAACACCCTGCGGATCCTGCCGCTGATGGTCGAGCTGGGCATCCCGGTGGTGGCCGGGGACGACTTCGGCTTCGCCTGGACGCCGCACGGCAGTTACGCGGAGGAGCTGGAGACCTACGTGACCATGGCGGGCATCCCCGCCCCCGTCGTGCTGACCTGGGCCACCGCCAACGGCGCCCGGCTGGCCGGGCGCGGCGACGACGCCGGGACGGTGCAGCCGGGCCGGCTCGCCGACCTGGTGGTCACCGACGGCGACCCGGCCGCGGACATCACCGTGCTCAGCCGCCCCGGCGCGATCGAACTGGTACTGCTCGGCGGCGAGTTCGTCGCCGGCGAGCCCGACCGCCACCGTACCCGCACCCCGATCGGAGCCGTGTGATGGCACAGACCGGAGCCAGGCTCCCCGTCCTCCCGGTGCTCGCCCTCGGAGCGTTCGCGATCGGCACCGACACCTTCGTGGTGGCCGGCGTGCTGCCCGAGGTGGCCGGCGACCTGAAGGCGGACTACGCCGACGTCGGCTGGGTGTCCACCTTGTTCGCCCTCACCTACGCGGTCTTCGCGCCCGTGCTCGGCGCGCTCACCGGCCGGCTGGAGCGCCGGACCGTGCTGGTGATCTCGCTGCTGGGCTTCACCGCGGGCAACGTCGCCTCCGCGCTCGCGCCCGGTCTCGGACTGCTGCTGCTGGCCCGGGTGTTCACCGCCGCGAGCGCGGCGATGTACATCCCGGCGGCCTCCGCCTGCGCCGGGGCGCTGAGCGCGCCCGAGCGGCGAGGCCGGGCGCTGGCCGTGGTGCTCGGCGGGCTGTCGGCGGCGACCGTCGTCGGGGTGCCGTTCGGCACCTGGCTGGCCGCCGACCTCGAATGGCGGGCGACGTTCTGGCTGGTCGCCGGGCTCGGCCTGCTCTGCGCCGGCGCGGTGGCCTTCGGTCTGCCGGAGGTGCGGCTGCCCGCCGCGCCCGGGCTGGCCGCCCGGCTCGCCCCGGCCCGGGACGCCCGGGTGCTGTTCACCGTGCTGACCACGCTGCTCTTCATGACCGGCGGCTACCTGGTGCTCACCTACATCGGCGCGGTGCTCGCCCCGGCCACCGACGGCAACGGCACCACGCTGGCGCTGCTCCTGCTGGTCTTCGGCGTGACGGCGGTCGCCGGCACCACCCTGGGCGGGCGGGCCACCGACCGCTGGGGGCCCGTCCCGGTGCTGGTCGGCTCGGTGGCCGGGCTGGCCGTCGTGCTGGCGGTGCTGCCGCTCACCCGTGACCGGCTGGTGCCCGCCGCCGTCACCATGGCGGTCTGGGGCCTGGCCGCGATGGCCACCCAACCGCCCCAGCAGCACCGGCTGTTCGCCATCGCGCCGACCTCCGGACCGCTGCTGCTCTCGCTGAACTCCTCGGCCACCTTCGCCGGGATCTCGCTCGGCGGCTTCCTCGGCGGCCGGGTGATCGACCACGGCGGCGCGGACGCCCTGGACACGCTCGGCCTGGTCGGCGCCGCCCTGGCGGCACTGGCGCTGGTCACGGTCGCGGCGGCGGTCCGCACCGAACGCGCCCGGGCCGCCACCCTCGCCGCCGAGACCGGCTGAGGGCCGGCCCGCGAAGTGGCACCACGAGATCGTCGGGAATTGGCCACAGCCGGGCCCCGGTCACCTCGCTAGCGTCGGACGGGTCATCAGCCGTCCCCGATCCCAGGCACGAAGGACACGAACATGGACCGGACCACCAGCACCGTGGACACCCTCACGGTCACCATCGACGACGGGCTCCTGGAGCGGGTGCCCGGCTATGTCCTCGGTCTGATCGCCGTGCCGGAGATCGAGGTCGGCAAGGACGACGCCGCCGTCGACGCGCTGCTCACCGCCGCCGAGGACGAGCTGCACCGGGCCTCGCTCGGCAAGGCCGAGGTCTCCGCGCTGCCGGCCATCGCCGGCTGGCGGGACGCCTACCGGGCCGTGGAGGTCAACCCCAACAAGTTCCCCTGCGCGGCCGAATCGGTGCTGCGCCGGGTGGCCAAGGGGGACCGGCTGCCGCGGATCAACTCCCTGGTGGACCTCTGCAACGGGGTGTCGCTCGGCAGCCGGCTGCCGGTCGCCTCCTGCGACGTGGGCGACATCGCCGGCGAGCTGACGGTGCGGTTCGCCGACGGCGGCGAGACCTACCTGCCGCTCGGCGCCCCCGAGGCGCCGGAGCACCCCGAGCCGGGCGAGGTCGTCTACGCCGACGGCAGCGGCCGGGCGCACTCGCGGCGCTGGAACTGGCGGCAGAGCGACGTCATCAAGACCGACGTCGGCCGGCGGCGGCTGCTGATCACCGTCGAGGCGGTGCACGCCGACGGCCGCGCGGTGGTGGAGCAGGCGCTCGCCCGCCTCGCCGAGGCGCTGGACGGCCTCGGTGCGGACCGGAGGTCGCCGGTGCTGCTGGACGCCGCCACCCGCCGCGCCGAGCTCTTCGCCGCCCAGCCGGCCGCCGCGCGTTGAGCAGCCCGATCGCCACTTCCGAGGAGACCCCCATGACCCGCTCGATCCTCATCGTCTACCGCCCGGCCGCGGGCCGCTACCTCGCCCAGTTCCGGAGCGTGGTCGCGGCCGCGACCGACCTCGGCGTCCAGCCGGTCGTCCTGCTGCCGAGCGGGCAGGAGGCGCCCGAGGCCGACGGGCTGCCCGTCTTCCAGGCGGACCTGGAGGACACCGCGGCCTTCCGCGCCGCCGTCGACGCGATCGTCGCCGAGCACCCGATCGAGCGGATCTTCCCGCTCTTCGAGGGGGACGTGCTCCCCGCCAGCCGGGCCCGCCGGGACCACGGCATCCCCGGGCTGACCCCGGACCAGGCGCTCAACTTCCGAGACAAGAACGTGATGCACCGCCGGGCCGAGGAACTCGGGGTCCGGGTGGCGCGCTCCTGCCGCCCCGACACCCTCGGCGCCGTCGAGGAGTTCGCCGGCCAGGTCGGCTACCCCGTGGTGATCAAGCCGTACGCGGGCTGGGCCTGCGGCAGCACCTACCGCGTCGACGGGCCGGCCGAACTGGCCGAGGTCTGGGCGGAGATGGGCGACGACCGGCACGAGTACCGGGTGGAGGAGTTCATCCGCGGCACGGAGTTCCACGTCGACTCGCTGCTGCGCGACGGCGAGGTGGTCTTCGAACAGCTCTCCCAGTACACCTACTCGGTGCTGGAGTACCGCGACGAGCCGGGCGGCACCATCTCCCGCAAGCACCACCTCAGCCCGCAGGAGCAGCGGATCCTGGAGCTGAGCGCGGACGTGCTGCGCGGCTTCGGGATGAGCACCGGGGTCGCCCACGCGGAGTACTTCCTGCTGGACGACGGCGAGGTGGTCTTCGGCGAGGCCGGCGCGCGCGCCGGCGGCGGCTCGATCGTGCCGGCCGTCCAGGCCGGGCGCGGCATCAACCTGGCCGGCGAGTGGGCCCGCCTGGAGCTCGACCCGGACCACCGGACGGCCGCCCGGCTCGGCCCGGAGATCGGCACCGAGTACCTGTCCTCCGGCAAGTACGGGCGGATCACCGACATCAGCACGCCCGAGGACCTCAAGGCGCTCGACGCGGTGCTGGACGCGGACGTCTGGAAGAGCGTCGGCGAGGTGCTGGCCCCGCCGGTCGCCTCCAACGACGTGCTCGGCTGGTACGTCTGCGAGGGCACCGACTTCGACGACGTGCTCGCCCGCTTCAAGACCGTCCGCGACGCCTTCCGGGTCGAGACCGAGCAGGGCTGACGAGCCGTCGGAGAGGAGGCCGGCCCGATGTGGCTGACCCGGTTCAAGGAACTTCCGCTTCCCCTGCGCGTGCTCTTCCTCGCGTCCTTCATCAACCGCGCGGGCATGTTCGTCTTCCCGCTGCTCGCCGTCTACCTGGTGCGCGGCAAGGGGCTCAGCACCGGGGAGGCCGGCCTGCTGATCTCGATCGGCAGCACCGGCCTGCTGGTCGGCAGCCTGCTCAGCGGTCCGCTGTGCGACCTGCGCGGCCGCCGCACCGCGCTGGTCTCGGCCCTGCTGCTCAACGCCGCCGGCTACCTCGGCCTGGCGGCGCTGGACGGGCCGCCGTGGACGTACGCGGTGCTGCTCTTCGTCGCGCTGGTCGGGATGGGCATGTTCAGCCCGGCGGCCAACACCCTGATCGCCGACCTGGCCACGCCCGAGCAGCGGCCGTTCTCCTACACGGTCAGTTACATCGGCAACAACCTGGGAATGGGCATCGGCCCGCTGCTGGGCGGGCTGGCGGCCGCGTACTCGACCACGGTGATGTTCGCCGGCAACATCCTGGTCGGGCTGGTGTGCGCCGCCATGATCTGGATCTGGGTGCCGCGGGACGCCCGGGCCGGCGGCGCCGAGCGCAAGGCCGCCGGCGGCACCGGGCCGCTCGGCCACGGCCACGTGCTGCTGCTGGTGCTGGCCTCGTTCTTCTACGTGGCGCCGCTGATCGGCCTGGAGTACTCGCTGCCGCTGGCCGTCACCACCGTGCTGAACGAGTCGGCGGGCCTGGTCGGCGTGGTCTACACGGTGAACAGCGTGGTGGTGGTCAGCCTCGGCCTGCTGGTCGAGAAGCGCATCGCCGCGTACGGGACCAGGGCGATGCTGCTGGTGGCCGGCGCGCTGTGGGCACTCGGGCTGGCAGTGCTCGACTTCGCCTTCTCGCTGACCGCCGTGCTGCTCTCCACCGTGGTCTGGACGCTCGGCGAGATCATCGCCTCGGTCGTGGTGCCCACCTACATCGCCGACCACGTCGACGAGCGCCGGGTCGGCCGGTTCATGGCGCTCAACGGCTTCGTGCTCGGCCTGGCCCGGCTGGTCGTGCCGGTCGGGCTGGGCCTCATCTGGGAGGCGCACGGCGACCGGCCGGTCTTCCACACCATGCTGATCACCCCGCTGATCGGCATCGCCGCCTTCGCGCTGCTGCGCATCCGGGCCTCGGCCCCGAGCGCGGCCGGCGCCGCAGCCGAGGAGCCGGCCGACGCCGTCCGCTCCTGAGGCACCGTCACACCTCCTCTCCTCATGTGCACCCGCAATCCCAACAGGAAGTGCTCAATGCCCACCACGAAGTTCCTGCTGCCCGAGGACCGCATCCCCACCACCTGGTACAACGTGGTCGCGGATCTGCCGAAGCCGCTGCCGCCGATGCTGCACCCGGGGACCCGGGAGCCGATCACCGAGGCCGACCTGGAGCCGCTGTTCCCGCCGGAGCTGATCAAGCAGGAGCTCAGCACCGAGACCGAGATCGACATCCCCGGCGCCGTGCTCGACGTCTACCGCCAGTGGCGGCCGGCGCCGCTGATCCGGGCCCGGCGCCTGGAGAAGGCGCTGGACACCCCGGCCCGGATCTACTTCAAGTACGAGGGCGTCAGCCCGGCCGGCAGCCACAAGCCCAACACGGCCATACCGCAGGCGTACTACAACAAGCAGGCCGGGGTGGAGAAGCTCACCACCGAGACCGGCGCCGGCCAGTGGGGCAGCTCGCTGTCGCTCGCCTGCTCGTACTTCGGGCTGGAGTGCGAGGTCTACATGGTCAAGGTGAGCTACCAGCAGAAGCCCTACCGTCGCGGCCTGATGGAGACCTTCGGCGCCTCGGTCGCGGCCAGCCCCAGCGAGCTCACCGAGGTCGGCCGGGCCGCGCTCGCGGCCGACCCGAACGCCACCGGCAGCCTCGGGCTCGCCATCTCCGAGGCGATCGAGGCCGCCCTGAGCAGCGGCGGCCGGGCCAAGTACGCGCTGGGCTCGGTGCTCAACCACGTGCTGATGCACCAGACCATCATCGGCCAGGAGGCCATCCTCCAGATGGAGTTGGCCGAGGACTACCCGGACATCGTGATCGGTGCGGCGGGCGGCGGCTCCAACTTCGGCGGCCTCGCGCTGCCGTTCCTGCGCGAGCAGCTGGGCGGCGGCCGGTCGGTGCGCGCCATCGCCGTCGAGCCCTCGTCCTGCCCCACGCTGACCCAGGGCTCGTACGACTACGACTTCGGCGACACGGCGGGCCTGACCCCGCTCTCCCTGATGCACACCCTCGGCCACGACTTCGTGCCGCCGAGCATCCACGCGGGCGGGCTGCGCTACCACGGCATGGCGCCGATCATCAGCGCGCTCAAGGAGTCCGACCTGCTGGAGGCCCGCGCCGTCCCGCAGACCGCCTGCTTCGAGGCGGGCGTGCAGTTCGCGCGGAGCGAGGGCATCGTGCCGGCGCCCGAGTCCACCCACGCGGTTCGGGTGGCCATCGACGAGGCGCTGGCCTGCCGGGAGAGCGGCGAGGCGAAGTCCATCCTGTTCACCCTGTCCGGCCACGGCCACTTCGACATGCAGGCGTACATCGACTACTTCGCCGGCAAGCTCCAGGACTGAACGACCGCGCCGGGGCGGGCCGACGGCCACCCGCCCGGCCCGCCCCGGCGCGCCGACCACCATTGGGGGGAACATGCAAGGAGCACAACCGATCATCCTCGGCATATCCGGCTCCGAGCGGGCCGGCGGCAACACCGACCTGGCCCTCGAGTACGCCGGGCGGCTGGTCCACGAGCGGGGTGCCGAGTTCCGCACCATCCACCTGCGCGACCACCGGATCTCGCCGTGCAGCCCGTGCGGCGACTGCAACAGCCGGCTCACCCCCTGCGAGCTGCGGGACGACATGCCGGCCATCGTCGAGCGGATGAAGCAGGCCGACGGCATCATCTACGCGGCGCCGGTGCACGGCTTCGGCCTGGCCCACCTGATGCAGATCTTCATCGAACGGGCCGGCGTGGGCTTCCTGCGCTTCGAACGGCCGCTCGCCAACAAGGTCGGCGGCATCATCGTCACCGGCCGCCGCTACAGCGAAGCCTCGGTGCACAACCAGCTCGTCGACAACCTGCTGCTGAACCGGATGATCCTGGTCGGCAGCGGCTTCCCCGCCCTGCTGCGCAACACCGGCCCGGAGCCCCGGCTCCAGGACACCGAAGGCCTGGAGGCACTGGAGCGGATGGTCCACCGGATGCTGGACATGACCCTCCTGCTGCGCCGCCACCAGGCCGCCACCGGCGAGCCGGTCCTGCCGCTGGACGACCGCAACGAGCGCGTCGCCCGCCCGCCGCGCGAACTGACTCCCGCCGTCAACACCCCTTGATCCACGACCTGTTGAGGAGATTCACCAGATGACCACCGAGACCGACGCCCCCGCCCTGGTCGGCATCGACTTCGACTCGATCCCCTGGGAGAAGTGGCAGAAGCCCGGTGCCGAGGGCCGGGTGAAGATCGCCTACACCGGCGGGCTGCGGGTGCGCCTGATGGAGCTGCCGGCCGGCTTCGACGAGCACGAGTGGTGCCTGCGCGGCCACCAGGGCTACGTCCTCCAGGGCGAGTTCACCATCCACTTCGAGGACCGCTCGGTGCCCTGCCGCCCCGGCATGGGCTTCATCATCCCGGACGGCGACCCGCACCGCTCGCAGGGCGCCGACGGCGAGCCCACCGTCGTCTACGTGATCGACCAGGTGCTCCCGGCGTGATCGACGAACTGCGCCTGTCCATCGACGCCCTGGACCGGCAGATCGTGGCCCTGCTCGCGGAGCGCACCCGGGTGGTGCGGGAGCTGACCGAGTACAAGCGCGACGAGGAGCAGGTCCGCTCCACCGGCCGGGTCGAGCAGGTGATCGACAAGGTGCGCGGCCTGGCCGGGGAGCACGGCATGCCGCCCGGCATCGCCGAGGCCACCTACCGCACCCTGATCGACCAGTTGACCCGGATGCAGCTGGACCGGCTGGCCGAGCGGCAGGCGGTCTCGCCCGGGGACGGCCGGTGACCCGCCGCCGCCCGGCCGACCTGCGGACCACGCTCGCCGCGCTCGATCTGATGCCCGGCGAGCTGGTGCGGGTCCGGGAGGAGGTCCCGGCCCGGTTCGGGGTCTCCTCCCGCTACGCCAAGTGGGCCGGGACGCCCGCCCCGCCGCCGACCGGACCGGGCCCGGCCGTGCTCTTCGAGCAGGTCGTGCCCGAGGCCGGCGAGGCCCGGGCGGTGCTGATGGGCCTCTACGGGACGCGTCACCGGGCCGCCGCGCTGCTCGGCGCCACCCCGGCGGAACTGCCCTACCGGCTGCTCGACGCGGTGGCCGCGCCGGTACCGCCGGTGCGCGCCACCGACGAGGGCCGCTGGGCGCGCAGCGCGTACCCGCCCGACCTGACCGCGCTGCCGGTGCCCGTGCTCACCGAGGAGGACGCGGGGCCGTACCTGACCCTGGGCGCGGTGCTCGCCACCGATCCGGAGACCGGCGTGCGGAACCTGTCGATCCACCGGATGTGCGTGCGCGGACCCGACCTGCTCACCATCTGGATGGTGCCGGGCCGGGACCTGGAGCTCGCCCACCGGTCGGCGCTGCGGCTGGGGCGGCCGCTGCCGGTGGCGATCCACCTGGGCCTCGGCCCGGCCGTGCTGCTGGCCTCCTGCTGCCCGACCTCGCTGGTGCCGACCGAGCTGGACGAGCTGGCGGTGGCCGGGGCGCTGGGCGGCGCGCCGGTGGAGCTGCTGCCCTGCAAGACGGTCGACGCGGAGTACATCGCGCACGCCGAGTACGTGCTGGAGGGCGAGCTGCTGCCCGAGCTGCGGCCGGAGAACCCCGAAGGCCCGGCCGCCACCCCGGAGTTCCTCGGCTACCAGGGCCGTGCGCACCCCGCGCTGCCGACCGTCCGGGTCACCGGGATCACCGCCCGGGAGGGCGCGATCCTCCAGGCCGTGTCCGGGCCCGGCTACGAGCAGTCGGTGCTGCTCGGCTTCGGCATGGAGGCCGCGGTGCTCGACCGGCTGCGGCGGCGCGGGGCGCCGATCCGGGCGGTGCACTGCCACACGGCGGGCGGCGGCCAGCTGATGGTGGTGCTCCAGTGGGAGCGCAAGCGCTCGGCCGCCGACGACGCGGCGGTGCGCGAGGGCTCGCAGGCGGTGCTGGAGGAGTTCCGGATGGCCAAACTGGTCGTCTCGGTGGACGAGGACGTCGACCCGGAGTCCGACCAGGACCTGTGGTGGGCGATGACCACCCGGCTCCAGGCCGACCAGGACGTCGTGGTGCTCCCCGACCGGGAGGGCTTCCCGCTCGACCCGACGCAGTCCCCGGCCTACTCCCCGGCGCTCTCGGCGGAGGGCCGGACGGCCAAGGCGGTGTTCGACTGCACGGTGCCGTACGCGCAGCTCGACCGCTTCCGCCGGCCGCGCTTCACGGATGTGTCGCCGTCGGACGCGCCGCCGTCGACTCCCGGACCGCCGCCGCCAGCAGCGCCACCCCTTCGGTGATCCGCGCGGCGGGCAGCGCGGCGTAGCCCATCAGGAAGGTCGGTTCGGCCGGCGGGTCCTGCACGAAGTACCCCGACGCGGCGTAGATCCGCACGCCCCGGGCCGCCGCCCGGCGGACGATCTCGTCCTCGCCGGCACCGCGCGCCCCGGTGAGGGTGACCAGGACGTGCAGGCCCGCCGCCGCCCCGGAGATCCGCACCCCGGCGCCGAAGTGCTCGTAGAGGCCGTCCAGCAGGCGGCCCCGGCGCTGGCGGTAGAGCCGGGTCATCCGGCTGATGTGGCGGGCGTACGCGCCGGTGGCGATGAAGTCCGCGAGTGCGTCCTGGGTGACCGTCGGGGTCAGCCGGTCGGTGATCCACTTGATGCCGAGGAAGGGCTGCACCAGGCGGGGCGGCAGGACGGCGTAGCCGATCCGCAGCGCCGGGAAGAGGGTCTTGCTGAAGCTGCCGACGTAGACCACGGTGTCCCGGTGGCGGTCGGCGGCCAGGGCGGGCAGCCGCTCGGCGGCGAAGGTGAACTCGTTGTGGTAGTCGTCCTCCAGGACGGTCGCCCCGCGCTCGTACGCCCAGGCGAGCAGGGCGCGCCGGCGCGCCTCGGACATGATGAAGCCGGTCGGGAACTGGTGCGAGGGGGTCACGTACACCACCTTGACCCTGGCCGGGTCCTGACCGTGCGCCCGGACCCGGGCGTCGATGTCCGCGACCCGCAGGCCCTCCTCGTCCACCGGCACGGGCACCACGGTGGCCTGGGAGCAGCCGAAGACCTGGCGGAGCACGGTGTGGCTCGGGTCCTCGATCACCACCACGTCGCCCGGGCCGACCAGTAGCCGGACCAGGATGTCCAGGGCCTGGGTGGCGCCGCTGGTGACCAGGATCCGATCCGGCGTCGCGGTCAGGGCGCGGCTCTGCCGGACCAGGGTGGCGATCTGCGCGCGCAGCGCGGGCGAGCCCTCGGCCGGACCGTAGCCGAGCGCGGCGGCGTCGGCCCGGGCGTACGCCTCGTGCATCGACTGGCGCCAGCGGGAGACCGGGAAGTTGGCGAGGGCCGGGGTGCCGTGCCGGAAGTCCAGGGCCACGCCCGGGTGGTGGGTCGGCGGTGGCTCCCAGGGCTGCCAGAGCGCGTCGCCGCCGTCGGTGGCCCGGGGCGGCTGCGGCCGCTGGTGCTCCCGGGCCGGGCGCGGCCGGGCGGGCTGGGCCGGCGGGGCCTCGGCCTGCTCGGCCACCCGGGTGCCGGATCCCCGGCGGGCGGTCAGCACGCCGTGGGTGCAGAGGAGTTCGTAGGCGCGCAGGATGACCGTGCGGGAGACGCCGAGCTGCTGGGCCAGCTCGCGGGAGGCGGGCACCGCCTCACCGGGCCGCAGTCGGCCCGAGCGCACCAGCGCGGCGATCCCGTCGCACACCTGCTGCTGCAACGGCGTCGAGCTGTCCCGGTCCAGCACGACCAGCAGTTCCGACGATCCCACGGCGCCTCCCCTTCGCTCCCCGATCCGCCGAGTCTCGCACGGTCGCGCCCGGAACCTTCACAGCTGCGGCACGGCTCGTTCAGCCACGAAGTTCACCGCCGCGACCGTCGACATATCGATCTGGTGACGTTCGGATCACCGTGCGGCGCGGTCCTGTGGTGGTGTTGTGTGCCTGGTCACGGACGGTGACCGGGTGGTCGATGCGGCATCTAGATCGTTTGAGCCCCGATCATTTTCTGATGGAGCGTCGGCGAATCGTCGCACGTCAGAAGGGGTGTGGGTGCGGCTCTGACGGGTCGGCGGAGGATCTAGGTTCTTCCAGCATCTCGGACGTCAGTCCGAGGTGTGAACCGAGGAGAACCTGCATGAAGCCAAGAGCGGGCCGCTTCCCCAGCGGCTCTTCTGGCGGTGCCGCACGGCGCCGAATCGCGAGGATCGCGGGTGCCGTGGCACTCGTCCTGGCGGCGGAGACGGCGGTGACGCTCGCCGTCACCGGTCAGGCCGTGGCCGTCGGGGGCAAGAGCGACAAGGGCGCGGCGAACCAGAGCAAGCAGCCCGGCGCGCCGCTGACGGCGCCCGACGTGCCGTCCGCGATCGCGACGGCCCGGCTGCACAAGGCCAAGGTCGAGGTGCTCGACCAGGGCACCGAGCAGACCAAGACCTGGGCCAACCCGGACGGGACGCTCACCACCGACTCCTACGCGCTGCCGTTCCGCTTCAAGCGCGACGGCAAGTGGGTCGACGTGGACACCTCGCTCCAGGAGGCGGCGGACCACTCCGTGACGCCGAAGGGGCACGTCCGGGGCCTGAAGCTGGCCGGCGGCGGGCACAACCCGACCCTGGCCGCGCAGGGCGACGGCGACCGCCAGGTCTCGATCGGCTGGCAGGGCGACCTGCCCAAGCCGTCCCTCAAGGGCGACACCGCGACCTACGCCGACGTCACCCCGGGTGCGGACCTGACCGTCCAGGCGACCCGCAGCGGCTTCGAGCAGAACGTCGTGCTCAGGACGCGTCCGGCGGCGGGCTACCGGGTGACCGTCCCGGTGACCGCCAAGGGCCTGACCGCCAAGCAGGACGCGGACGGCACCGTCACCTTCACCGACAGCAACGGCAAGCCGGCCGGCAGCATCCCGGCGCCGTTCATGTGGGACGCCACGGTCGACGCCAAGTCGCTGGAGCACACCCACAAGGCGCCGGTGGCGATGACCATGACGCAGTCCGGGGACACGGTGAACCTCACCCTGACCCCGGACGAGAAGTTCCTGGCCGACCCGGCGACCAAGTACCCGGTGACGGTCGACCCGTCCGTCAGCTTGTCGCCGGTGCTCGACACCTTCGCGCAGACCAGCTACACCACCCCGCAGTACACCTCCACCGACCTCAAGCTCGGCACCTACAACGGTGGCGGCGACGTCGCGCGGTCGTTCCTGCAGTTCCCGGTGCAGCAGCTGGCCAACACCAAGATCCTCTCCTCCTCGCTCAACCTGTACGAGTACTGGTCGGCCAACTGCGTCCAGAACTCCTGGGAGCTGTGGCAGACCAACGCGGCGAGCACCTCCACGGTGTGGACCAACCAGCCGTCGTGGATGACGAAGTACGCCACCACCACGCAGACCAAGGGCTACCCGTCCTCCTGCGGTGGCTCGATCGCCCCGGGCTGGGTGTCGATCGACCCCAGCTCGTTCCTGCAGTACGCCGGTGACCACGGCTACAACTACGCCAACATCGGCCTGCGGGCGACCAGTGAGACCGACTCCAACAGCTGGAAGCGGTTCTACTCGGCCAACAACGGCAGCAACGTCCCGGTCCTCACGGTGACGTACAACTCGTACCCGATGAGCACCGCCCCCGCGGTCGCCCCGGGCGTCTCCTCGGTGGCCGGCTCGACCACCACGCTGTACACCAACACGGCCACGCCGGAGCTCCAGGCGACCGTCACGGACGCCGACGGCGGAAACGTGATGGCGCAGTGGAACGTCTACGACACCACCGGCGGCGGCAACACCCAGGTCATCTCCAACCTGAACGGCTCCTGGACGGCGTCGGGCGGCGTCTCCGGCGCCACCGTGCCGGCCGGCAAGCTGCTCGACGGCCACCAGTACACCGCGTGGCCCTGGGGCTACGACGGTTCGCTGTGGTCGCGGCAGACCGTGCCCAGCGGCCTGGTCTTCACCGTGAAGACCAGCACGCCCGGTGCGCCGACCGTCAGCTCCACCGACTACCCGTCCGGCGGCTGGGCGCTCGGCGCCGGCCGGACCGGCAACATCACCGTGACCCCGCCGGCCGGCGGCACGGACACCGCCGGCATCGTCTGGCAGCTGGACGCCGGGACCCAGACCACGGTGGCCACCACCGGGTCCGCGGTCACCGTGCCGGTCACCCCGGCCACCGACGGCCCGCACACCCTCACGGTGTTCACCGTCAACGTGGCCGGGAGCCTCTCGAACCCCGTCACCTACGCGTTCAACGCCGGTGGCGGCGCCGTCACCTCGCCCAGGCTGGGCGACCGCACCTCGCGCCGCTTCTCGCTGACCGCGGCCGGCCCGTCGAGCTCGACCGCCGTGAAGTTCCAGTACCGGCGCGCCGATTCGGACGCCTGGACCGACGTCCCGGTCGCCAACGTCACCAACGGCGGCAACGCGCTGTCGGCCTGGCCGGTGGCGATGAGCGGCGGCACCTCCCCGACCCTGGTCTGGGACGCCGCCAGCACCCTCACCGATGACGGATCCGTGCAGCTGCGCGGCGAGTTCACCACCGCCACCACGCCGTACGACTCCTCGGCCGTGACCGCGACCGTGGACCGCAAGTCCTCCGGCGCGGCCACCACGCAGGTCGGCCCGGGCACGCTCAACCTGTCCACCGGTGACTACCAGCTGTCCGCCACCGACGCCTCGGTGCTCGGGCTGGTCGTGTCGCGCACGGTCTCCTCGCGGAACCCGAGCGGTGCCGCGGCGGCCGGCCAGGTCGCGCCGTTCGGCCCGCAGTGGGCCTTCGGCGGTCTGTCGGCGCAGTCGTCCACCGACTACACCGAGATCCGTCCGGTGACCTCCACCGCCGTCCAGCTGGTGCTCGCCAGCGGCGCCGAGGTGGCCTTCACCAAGAACGCCGACGGCAGCTGGGCGCCCGAGCCGGGTGCGAAGCAGTTCGCGCTCGCCTACGACGGCACCGCCGACCAGTACACCCTGACCGACCTCAACGGCACCGTCACGGTGTTCACCAAGTCGGGTGCCACCGCGGGCATCTGGACGGTCGCCTCGACCACCTCCAGCGGCGTCGGCAACACCGCCCGGTACCGCTTCGACACGGTCACCACGGGCGGCACCAGCTCGGCCCGACTGGTCCGGATGGCGGCCCCGACGTCGGCGATCTCCGACCTCGGCGCCTCCTGCCTGACCCCGGCCACCCCGGCCGTCGGCTGCCGCGTGCTGGAGCTCGGCTACGCCGACACCACCACCGCGAACGGCAGCACGTTCGGCGACTACGCCGGCCGGGCCGCCAAGGTCACGCTGTGGGCCACGGACCCGGCCACCGGCACCGAGACCTCGACCGTCATCGCCCAGTACGGCTACGACACGTCCGGTCTGCTCCGCACCGAGTGGGACCCGCGGATCACGCCCAACCTCGTCACGTCCTACGGCTACGACGCGGCGGGCCGGGTCACCTCGATCACCCCGCCCGGCCAGCTGGCCTGGACCTTCGCCTACGGCACGGCCGGCACCGACGGTGACACCAACGCCGGTCGCCTGCTGAACGTCTCCCGCGCCACCCTCACCCCGGGCTCGGCCTCGCAGACCAACGGCACCGCCACCAGCACCGTGGTCTACGGCGTCCCGCTCACCACGGCGGCCGGCGGCCCCTACGCCATGGGCGGCTCCGACGTCGCCGGCTGGGCGCAGACCGACATGCCCACCGACGCCACGGCGGTCTTCCCCGCCGACCAGGTGCCCTCGGCCAACACCGGCGCGGGCAACCTGACCTCCACCTCCTACAACCGGGCCCAGGTCTACTACCTGGACGTGACCGGCCGTCAGGTCAACACGGCCACGCCGGGCGGGCACATCACCACCAGCGAGTACGACGGCCTCGGCAACACCGTCCGGGAGCTGACCGCGGCCAACCGTGAGCTGGCCCTGGCCGGCAGCACCAACGCCGAGCTCAACGCCCTCGGCGTCGCCGCGATGTCGACCGCGCAGCGCGCCACGCTGCTGTCGACGCAGAACGTCTACGACGTCGCCGGCCTGATCAAGACCGACACCTACGGCCCGCTGCACAAGACCACGCTGGAGCACGCGCTCGCCGCGTCCGGCACGTCCGCCGCGCTCGCCGCGGGCGCCGTGGTCAACGCCCGGACCCACGTCCACACCAGCTTCGACGAGAACCGTCCCACCGACGGCTCGGCGAAGACCGCGGACCTGGCCACCACCTCGGTGACCGGCGCGGCGATCAGCGGCTACGCCACCGACGCCGACACCCGCACCGTCCAGACCGTCTACGACTGGACGATCGGCAAGCCGACCCGGAAGGTCATCGACCCGGCGGGTCTGGCGATCACCACGGTGACCGCCTACAACCAGGCCGGCCAGGTCACCGCCACCTCCCAGCCCGCCTCCAACGGGGCGGACGCCGGGACCGTCACCACCGCCTACTACACCGCGACCGGTTCGGCGCCCTGCGGCGGGCACCCCGAGTGGGCCGACATGCTCTGCCAGACCGCCCCGGCCGGGGCGATCACCGGCGGCGGCTCGAACCCGTCCCAGCTGGGCACCACCACGACCACGTACAACCGCTACGGGACCGTGGCCGCGGTGACGGAGGCCGCCAACGGCAGCACCCGCACCGTCACCACCAGCTACGACGGCGCGGGCCGCAAGGCCCAGCTCGCGGTCACCGGCGGCATCGGCCAGGCCGTTCAGACCAGCACGGTCGGCTACGACTCGGCCACCGGTCTGCTCGCCACCGCGTCCACCCCGGACGGCAAGACGGTCACCCGGGCCTACGACCAGCTCGGCCGCCAGATCTCGTACACGGACGCCGACGGCAACACCGCCGCCACCCAGTACGACACGCTGAACCGGCCGACCCAGGTCACCAACTCGGCGCCGTCCACCACCACCTACACCTACGACACCAGCAAGGACCCGCGCGGTCTCGCCACCTCGAAGACCGACTCCAGCGCCGGCACCTTCGGCGTCACCTACGACGCCAACGGCACCCCGGTCACCGAGACCCTGCCCGGCTCGGTCACGCTGACCGAGAGCGTCGACGAGGCCGGCCAGCACACGGCCCGCGTCTACACCGACGCCGGCGGCAACATCCTGGTCTCCGACCAGGCCGGTTACTCCGCCGTCGGACAGCGGGTCACCCGGGCCCTGTCCACCTCCGGTGGTCTGGGCGTCAACGACAGCTACGGCTACGACGCCCGGGGTCGCCTGACCACGGCGAACGAGACCGTCATCCAGAACCAGGCGAAGACCTGCACCGCGCGTTCCTACGGCTTCGACCGGGACACCAACCGGACCAGCCAGAACACCGCGGTCAGCGCCACCACCCTGGACGGCACGACCCCGTCCTGCCCGACCAGTGGTGGCACCACCGTCAACCACACCTACGACAGCGCCGACCGCCTGGTCGACAGCGGCTACAGCTACGACGCCTTCGGCCGCACCACGGCCGAGGCCAACGGCACCACCACCGCCTACTACGCCAACGACCTGGCCTACCAGCAGGTCTCCGGCACCAACCGCACCACCTGGCAGCTCGACCCGACCGGCCGGTTCCGCGCCGCCACCACGGAGGCCAACTCCGGTGGCACCTGGACCCAGACCTCGTCCCGGGTCAACCACTACGACGGTGCCGGCGACTCCCCGTCCTGGATCGTCGAGAACACCGGCACCAACGCGTACACCCGTAACGTCGTGGACATCGCCGGGGACCTGGGGGCCACCTACAGCTCCGCCAACGGCGACGTCGTCCTCCAGCTGACCAACCTGCACAGCGACGTCACCATGGCCCTGCCGATCAACGGCTCCACGACGCCGGTCACCGTGCTGGCGACCGACGAGTACGGCATCGCGCTCGCCGGTACCGGCACCGCCCGGTACGACTACCTGGGCGGCAAGGAGCGCTCCAGCGAGACGCCCACCGGTGACGTCCTCATGGGCGCCCGTCTGTACAACCCCTCGCTCGGGCGTTTCCTGTCGATCGACCCGATCCGCGGCGCCAACGCCAACGCGTACGACTACACCTACGGCGACCCGATCAACCGGGTCGACCTCGACGGTCGGTCGAGCGCACGCAGCTGCGGCTGGGGCTGCCAGTCGATGTTCTGGTCGCTCGACTGGGCCGGCGGCCTGGCACTCGAGTGGGCCTGCGGCATCGCCGGCTACGTCTGCAGCGCCATCTGGTCCGGCCTGCTCGCGGTCGCGAAGTACGCCTACCAGTGCCTGAACCGCTGCTGGAGCTGGGGCACGGCGGGGTGGAAGTTCGCTGTCGCCTTCGCCTACGGCATCGCTTCCGGTCAGGCCATCAACTGGGCGCTGAGAACGTACGCCTTCGAGATCAGGTACCTTCTCACCTACGCGCGCGGCCCGATTGTGAAATACCTCGGGTGGAGCTACTGGAATTACATCGACAACGCCGTCTACGGGATTCTGTACTAGTCCGTAACCCGTAGTCCGTAATCCCCAGTCCGATCCGAGTCGAATGGAGCGCGCCGATTCCGGCGCGCTCCATTCGGCGCACCTCCCCGAAGTACCGTGCGAGGAAGACCCGATGACCGACACAAAGACCTTCTGGCAGCAGCTCACCTTTGCGCGTCCAGGGAATTCATGGTTTGCGCTGGTGCTCAACCTGGCCTTCTGGCTGCTGCTCTACGCGGCCAATCTGGTCATGGTGTTCGGCGGATACACGACCAACTGGCGTGCCGCGGCCGGCGTCCTGGTGTTCCTGCTCCCGATCATGCACGGCCTCGCCGTGGCGAGGCGCAAGATCAGGCTCCGTCGGCGGTTCTGACGCCCGTCCATCACGGTGGGTCACCCCCTGTACACGGATGCGGGAGTGTGCTGACATGGATATGTCAAATCCGCCGCGCTCGAAGGGGAAGCCCATGCTGCTCCGCACGCTGGCCGTCGCGACCACCGTCTCCGCCTCACTGCTCGGCTCGTCGGCCTTCGGGGTCGACGCGCTGCCGACCCCGCCGGACCGGATCGTCATCGACATCGCGACGGTCAACGGGTCCGGCTGCCCGGCGGGGACGACCGCAGTGGCCGTCTCGCCGGACAACACCGCGTTCACCGTGACCTACAGCAGTTACCTCGCCCAGGTCGGGGTGGGGTCCAAGCCGACCGACTTCCGGAAGAACTGTCAGCTGAACCTGCGCGTGCACGTCCCGCAGGGCTTCACCTACGCGATCGCCTCCGCCGACTACCGCGGCTACGCCCACCTGGAGAAGGGGGCGAGCGGCACCCAGCGGGCCGGCTACTACTTCCAGGGGCAGCCCGGGACCACCTGGGCGAGCCACCGCTTCGACGGGCCGCGCGACGACAACTGGCAGGTGACCGACACCGTCGACGTCGCCGCCCTGGTCTGGGCCCCCTGCGGGGAGGAGCGCAACTTCAACATCAACACCGAACTGCGGGTCGGCGCGGGCGGATCGGACCCGACCCGCACCACCAGCTTCATGACCATGGACTCCACGGACGGCGACATCAACACCGTCTACCACCTCGCCTGGAAGCACTGCCCCTGACCGCGGGCGGGCCCCGGCCCGAGGTGCGGCCCCGGCGAGGCTCCCGGCCTCGCCGGGGCCGTTCGGCATCGGCGGTCAGACGGATCCGGCGCGGGCGCGCCAGTAGTCGGCTTCCAGCGGATCGCCCTCGGCCTCGGCGAGTTCGGCGAGCAGCAGGAGCGCCGAGGCCGGGAGGGTGGCGGGGCGGAACCTCCGCCGTGGCGGCGGGAGTCGGCGGGGGCGGGGTCGGCTCGGGCGGTGCCGGGGAGGCCGTGCTGAGGACCTCCCGGGCGCCGGACAGCGTCAGGCCGATCACCAGGGGGTCCGCCAGCAGTTCGGCGGCCAGGTCGTCGGGGGCGACCGCGCGGGCCGGCCGGTCCGGGATCCAGCCCGGGGACATGCACCCGGGGCAGGAGAAGGGGCAGCCCTGCACCCAGACCACCGAGCGCAGCCCCGTCCCCGATCCGCCCGGGTGCCGACCCGGACGGCGGCGACGTTCACCGGTGGCCCGGCGAGGACCTCCGGAGCCTCGGCCGGGGTCACGGCCGCCACCCGGGCGGATCGGGGACGGGGCCGGGCGGGTTCGGGGCGTGTCGGGGCGGGTTCGGCACCGGGCCGCGCGGGTACGGGACGGCGCCGAAGGAGTCCGGGGCGGGGCGGGGCGGGTTCCCGGCGGGGCGGGGCTGGTACCCGGGGCGGGGCGGGTTCCCGATGGGGGCGGGGCGTTCGTCGGGGCCGGGGTGTCCGGTCGGGCCGGGGCGTCCGGTCGGCGCAGGCCGTCCGCTGGGGTCGAGCCGGTAGAGGAACGCGGTGCCGGCGACCACCACCCGGTCCTCGGGGGCGCAGGTGACGGCAGCCGCGCGCTCGGACGAGCCGTCCGGGGTGTAGCGGATCCTCAGGTCGATCCGGGAACCCTGCCCGCTCCGCCGGTGCCGGCCGTGCACCAGCCCCGAACCGCCCACCGCCGGGCGTAGCCGGACCCGGCGGCCGGAGAGCGTGAGCTGTTCCGGGATCTGCCCGCCGAACGCCGGCTCGACCAGCAGGACGCCGCCGAGCGCCGGCCGGTGGACCCGCAGCCACGCCAGCCGAGCACCAGCAGGACCAGCAGCGGCACGCCGATCAGCAGCGGCAGGGCGGCCGCCGAGCCGACCGGTGCGGAGATCCGCACCGGGAGGTCCGGGTGGGTCAGCGTGCCCGGCACGCCGAGCTGGAGGTCCGGGGCGAGGGCGGGCTGCCAGGGCGAGCCGACCGTCCCGGTCAGGTGCAGGACGGCGCTCGCGTGCTCGACGTGGCGCGGGGTCAGCGGACCGTCGTCGAACCCGCCGCTGATCCGCACCGGCACCGGCACGGCCTTTCCGGGCTCCAGGGCGAGCGAGCCGGGCAGGCCGGACACCTGGAAACCCCCGCCGGACACCGAGACGCCGAGGCCGTCGACGGTGAGCGGGAGGTAGGCGGTGCGGGAGGTGAAGGTGATCGTGCCGGCCGCGTCCCCGTGTGCGAGGTCCAACTCGTCGGGCCCGGTCCAGGACGCCTCGACGCCCTGGCCCTGGTCCTTGACCAGCATCCGGCGCGCCTGCCGCAGCCGGGTGTCGTCGCCCGCGCGTTGCAGGTAGGCGCCGAGGTCCTGGATGCTGCCGGGGACCAGCTCCCGGGTGTCGCTCACGACCCGCCGGAGCAGCTGGGCACCGGTGGCGCCGGTGGCCAGCGGGAGCGTGTAGCCGACCAGGTCGGTGTGGCCGGCCAGCTTGGCGGCGCGCTCGTGCAGGGCCGCCGTCCAGGCGTTGGTGGTGGCGACCGGGTACGAGGTGCCGGCCGCCGGGGCGTTCTCACCGTCCGTCATCAGCACGACCGAGGCGATCGGCAGGGCGTCACCGCGTTCGAGTTCGGCGAGGGCCGCGTTCAGGGCCGCGCCGATGTCGGTGTCGCCGTTCGGCCCGACGGTGCCGGGCAGCCGGGCCAGGACGGCCGCCGGGTCCCCGGCGGCGCCGATGTAGCGGGCGACCACGGTGGTGTCGAAGGTGTACAGCGCGACGTGGTCGGCGGGCGTCAGCCCGGCCAGGAAGGTGCGCAGCGTCTGCCGGACCGTCTCGTAGCGGCCCTGCTGGGCCATCGACGGGGAGGTGTCGACCAGCACGACGTAGTCGGCGGGCTGGTGCTGGAGGCCCAGGGCCTGGTAGATCTCGCCGCGCGTCGGGCCGGTGCTCGCGGCGGCGGGTGTGGTGGCGGGCGTGGCGGCGGCTGCGGTGGCGGGCGTGGCTGCGGGCGCGGCCGTCGGTGGGAGCAGGGCCAGCAGCAGGAGGCTCAGCAGCAGGGCCAGGGGACGCTTCAACGGGTCTCTCCCTCAAGGACGCCCGGCAGTTCGCCGAGCGGGTACTCGTGCGGCTCGCCGTGGCCGCCCACCGGCCGGAGCACGAGCCTGGTCCGGCCGTCGGCGGCCATCGCGACCCCGACGTGGAACCGCTCGCCGGCCGCGCTCGCCGGCAGGGCCACCGCGCCGACCCGGACCGTCGGGCCGCCCGTTGCGTCCCGGACCCGGACCTCGGCCTCCCGCGGCCGCCCGCCCGCGCCGCCGACGGCGAGCCGGCGGCCGTCCCGCTCGGCGAAGACCGTGGCACCGCCCGGGACGAGGCGGCCCGGCCCGCACAGGGTCAACTCACTCGCGGCGAGCCGGCCGTGGCGGACGTACCGGGCGCCGAGCAGCACCTCGAACGGGTAGCGGTCGGCGGGATCGACCCGCCCCGCGGCCACCAGGGCGGCGCCCAGGACGGCGGCGAGGGCCGGGTCCGTCCCGGCGGGCAGGGCGGTCTCCCGACCGGCCCCGGCGGCCGCGCGGCGGATCGCGGGCAGCCGGGCCGGGCCGCCCACGGCGACGACCGGCAGGCCGTCCAGACCGGATTCGGCCGCCGCCTCGCCGACCTGCTCGCGCAGCGCGGCGACGGCCCGCCGGGCGGTGCCGGCCGACACCTCCCGCCCGGCGAGCCAGAGGACGGGCGTGTCGTCGTACCGCGCCGGGTGCCGCTCGGCCCGGGCCACGGCCTGTTCCCACCGCTCGGCGGCCCCGGGCAGCGCCCGGGCCGCCCGCAGCGCCTCCAACCCGGCGCCCTCGGCCGGGGCGGCGGGGTGGTGGCCGGTGCGTGGGGCGTGGCGTGGCGGGGTGTTGCTGCCGAAGTGGCCGCTGGCCGCGCCTCCGGGGCGGTGGCCGGTGCGTGGGGCGTTGCTGTGCGGGGTGCCGCCCTGGTGGCCGCTGTGCGGGCCGTTCGGTGTGGGGCTTCCGGTGCCCGGGCGGGTGCCGTGGAGGAGGGCGGTGTCGAAGGCTGCGCCGAGGCCCCCGGCGGGGGTGTGTCGGACGAAGCGGCGGATGCCGACGCTGCGCGGGGCGACGACGCACACGGTGACCTCGACGGTCGTGGTGCCGAGCGCGCAGACGGCCCAGGTGCCCTCGACGGCTTCGCCGTGGCGCCGGAGCAGGGCGAGGACGGCTGCGGCGGGCCGCAGTTCGCGGACCGGGGTCGGGTCGCCGAAGGCTTCGACGACCCGGTGCAGGTGGCCGGGCGGCATCGCCTCGGGTGCCACCAGGACCACCCGGGCGGGGTGTCCGTGGAGTGCCCGGTAGGCCGCGCAGGCGGCGACCAGCACCTGGGCCGGGTCCTGCCCGGGCGGTACGGGCAGGCCCTCGCCGGCCACCGTGCCGGGCAGGTCGGCGAGGGCGGGGTGCCCGTCCGGCCCGACCAGGGCGAGCCGGACGAAGCGCGTGCCGACGTCGATGGCCAGGGTCACTCGCCACGCTCCGGGCGGGCGGTCAGGCCTGGGCGCCGCACTGCCGGTCTCAGCACTGCCGGTCTCATTTGCGGCGCCTCCAGGACAGGAGTCCGCGGCGGTCGGTCGGTGGCTGGTCCGCCGGCTGGGTGGCGGCGGGCGCGGTCGCGGGCTGCCAGCCGTCGTAGCCCAGGACGTCGTAGGCGTACTGGAGTCGCTGGAGCTCCTGGTGGCCGTGCTGGAGCAGGGCGACGCGCAGCTGCGCGGCCTCCCGGGTGCGCAGCAGATCCGGGTACAGCTGTTTCGCCAACGGCTGGGCGAGGTACCAGAGTTCGGCGGCGAGCCGGTCCACCTGCCGGGGTGTCCACCGGGCCACCGCGGGCACCACCTCGGTGGGCAGGTCGGTGGTGTACCGGCCGTGGTAGGCCTCGGCGAGCGCGGCGGCGAGGCCGTCGGGGTCGGCCGGGCCCTGGGCGATGTGGCGGATCTGGGCGAGGAGCAGGATCCAGCGGCGGCCGGGCCGCTGGTCGAGGGCCGCGACCACCCGCGGTGGCAGGTCGAGCTCGAACCAGGCCGGGTCGCCGGTGAGCAGCCGCTGGTCGAGGGCCTTCACCAGTGCCTCCTCGGCCCGCGGCTGACGTTCCACCAGCCGCCGCAGCACCGGCGAGCGGGCGGGGTCGGGGTGGCTGCCGAGCACCTGCTCCACGACGCGCTGCACCAGCGCCTCGGAGGCCGCGCCGGTCATCCGTTCGGTGAGCTGCCGGGCGTAGGAGTCGACCCAGCCGGTGTCCCGGCCCGGCGCCGGCGCGCGGTGGCCCGGCACGCGGTGGGCCGGTGCGGTCGGCCCCTGGGCGAGCAGCCGTTCCAGCCCGGCGAACGGGACGTCCTGGCCGCGGGTCGCGACCAGCCGCAGCAGGTCCAGCTCCGCCGCGCAGACCGCGCGGGCCGACCCGGCGTCCTCCTCCAGGACCTCGGCGCACCCGCTCAGCACCGCCGCGAGCTCCGGGCCCTTCGGACCGGCCGCGACCTCCCAGTACGAGGCCCACAGGTAGGACACCGCGTTCGGCCGGCGGTGCCGCACGGCCAGGTCGAGGATCTCCCGCCAGCACTCGCCCGGGAGGCCGCGCCCGAAGTCCGCCGGGTCGGTGGCGCGTACCAGGTGGTGTTCGTCGAGGACCCCGCACAGGTAGGCGGTGAAGCGCAGCCACCCGGTGGTGCTGGTGAGGCGTTCCCCGGCCGCGACGTGCAGCAGCCGGGCGAGCGCGTCGGGGGCCGGGCCGCCGTGGCCGAACGCGGTGTGCACCCAGGCGCGGCCGCAGTCCGGGTACCGGATCAGGACGAGGTCGACCGGTTCGGCCTCGGCGCCGAACCGCTGCTGGGCCTTGAACGCGACGGCGCCGACCCAGTCCTGCCGCGACAGGGCGCCGGCGGCGGGCCGGTCCGGGTCGGCCACGGCGGCGAGCATCCCGGTGAACGCGGCGGAGCCGGGGCCGTGCAGTTCCCGGAGCAGGTCGAGCCAGACGAAGCACTGGTCGAACCCGTGGGCGACGTCGGGGTCCGCGAGCGCGGCCGCGGCCAGCCAGCGCGGGAGTTCGGCCGGCCAGTGCGTGTGCAGCAGGCCGACGGCGCGCTCGTCGCGCGGGGCGGTGCCGGCGGACGTGCCGGCGGGTGTGGCCACCCGGGCGAGGAAGACGAAGAGGTCGCGCCGGCCGTCGGGGTCGAGCCGGGCGAGGCCGGGCGACCGGAGCACCCGCGCGACGTCCTCGACCCGGCCGCGGCCCTCGCGGATCTGGGCGAGGACGGCGTCGACGACGTCCACCTCGCGCAGGGACCGCAGCATCTCGGGGCCGTCGGCCCGCCGCAGCGGGGCGGTGGCGGCGAGCAGGTGGGTGACCAGTTCGACGGTGGGCAGCCCCTTGGCGTGCAGCCGGCGGAGCTCGGCCAGGTAGGCGGCGGCCCCCTGGCCGGTCGGCTGCGCGGTGGGCGCGCCGTAGCGGACGGCGGTGCGACCGCTGCGGGCGGTCTCGGCGAAGGTGAGCTGCACCCAGTGTTCGGCCTCGCCGGTCCAGTTGGCGGCGCTGAGCCAGCTGCGGCAGCCGTACGGCAGCAGTGCGGCGATGGCGTCGACGATCCGCACCCGCCGTTCCGGGGTGGGCAGGTCGCGGGTGCCGGCGGTGAGGGTGACCCGGTGGCCGTCGGTGAGCAGGGCGGCGACGCAGGCGGCCCAGTCGAAGCCCACGTCGTCGATCACGGCGGCGAGTTCGGCGGGGGAGGCGGGGGCGAGGTCGAGGCGCAGCGGCCCGGCCGGGCCGTCGCCCGGGTCCGGCCAGCGAAGTCCGGTGGCGGCGTCGGCGAGCGCGGACCAGCTGATGCCGGCCCCCACGGCCTGCGGCCATTCGAGCAGGAGCAGGCGGGAGGTGATGATCGGCGCGCCGGTGCCGTCCCGGCTGGTGCCGTCCCAGTCCTGTTCGACCATGGCGCAGGCCGCGGTCCGTTCGCCCTCGACGCCGCTGAGGAAGATCCGCCAGGGCCGCCCGCCGGTCTCCTCGGGGTGGCGGACGTTCGGGGTGCCGGTCTGCGCGCCCCACAGGTAACGCCGGGCGCGGTCCTCGTCGAGGCTGGTGCCGAGGACTTCGTAGCCCATCGCCCGGCCGGGGTGCTTGCCGAGGATGGCCCAGTGCACGGTGGCGGGGGCGGCGGTGGGCTGCTGCATGTCGGTCACCGCACCTTGATCCTGCGGGTGCGGATCCGGCGCTCCAGGTCGATCAGCGGCTCCAGCACGTTGATCGGGTGCGGGGCGGTGGCGATCTGCGGCTGGCCGCCGACGTCCTGGACGTTGGCGAAGAAGCGGTAGTCGAAGATGCCGTCGGGGTTGAGGCGGAAGCCGATGGCGGAGGTGGCGTAGTAGGTGATGCGGTTCGGGTGGAAGTAGGTGTGCAGGGCGTCCCGCACCAGCGCGGCGGTGGAGCCCCGGAAGGTGTCGCAGATCCAGGCGAAGTAGCCGGCGGCGTGCTCGGCCGGGACGCGCGGGATCCGGGCGCCGACGCCGTCCTGGGTGACCCAGTGGGCCTCCACGGAGGGCCGGAAGAGCTCCGGGTCGTCGAACTTGGCGACGCACACCGCGACGTGGTGCGGCAGCCGGCCGCCGGCCATCCCGCGCCGGTCGCGGACCTGGCTGGTGATCGCGTTCAGGGTGGCGTAGAAGAACTCCAGGCTCTGGGTGGCGCGTTCGCGGTCCAGCAGCGGGTCGAAGAGGTAGACGATCCCGCCGGCGGCGGCCAGCTGGCTCACGATCATGGCGTGCTGGGGGTGTTCGGGGAGGAAGGACTCGCCGCTGACGTCGTGGATGTCGAGCACGAAGCCGACCTGGCGGGTGCCGCCGATCATGCGTGGCTCCTCGCCCTGGAACGACCAGCTCATGCCCTGCACGCCGACCGTGGCGTCGGGGAAGCCGCGGTCCACGGCGAGCAGCCGGACGCCGCGGTTGAGGTAGTCGTTGGCCTCCGGGGTCATGCCGCTGATGACCCAGCTGCCCTTGCCGTGCCGGGCGTGCTGGATGGCGGCGATCGGCAGCGAGGAGAGGAAGGTGGTCTTGCCCGAGCGCGGCGCCCCCCACAGGCCGATCCGGACGGTGCCGGACCTCTCGGGGCCGCCCGGGCCGGTCGGGCCGGGGGGCGTGGGCAGCGGCAGCGGGGGCAGGTTGCCGTCCTGGGACATGTAGGAGACGCGGGGCAGGGCGGGGTAGCCGTCCACGACGGTCGGCGGCGGCCCGCCGGACGGGCCGTAGCCGTGCCCGCCCGGCGGGCCGGCGGCGTGCGGGCTCTCCCAGGCCGGGCCGTCCGGGTCGGACGCGGCGCGGTCGTCGCGTACGGGGTCGGTCGGGCGGTCGGACATCGGCGGTCTCCTCGGCGGTGCGGCGGTCAGAGCAGGGGGCGGGCGAGGGCCAGTGGGCAGGGCGGCCCGTCGACGTGCCAGGTCGGGATCAGGTCGAGTGCGGTCGTGCCGGCCGGCTGTCCGGGCGTCAGGGTGCCGCCGGCGCTCAGGGTGTGCCAGGCCTGTTCGGTGTAGTCCCACAGGGCCTGCCGGGCCCGGTCGGCGGGCCGGGCGCCGGTCGGGCCGTCGCGTCGGGTCAGCACCCGGACCCCGGCGCCGCGCAGGGCGGTGAGTTCGGCGCGCCAGTCGACGCCGAGCGGGCAGGCGGGCACCCGGCCGCGCTGGGCGGGCTCGCCCGGGGGCCGGGCGGCGAGGACGAGGGCGGTGCGCTGCGGGCCCGGCCGGCCGGGCGGGGCCCAGCGCGGTGAGGCGGTCAGCTGGCGGACCGCCTTCAGCGCGTCCTCCAGGGCCGAGGCGGTGTCCTGGCCGCGGCGCAGCGGGCGCCACCGGTCGAGCGTGGCGAGGGCGGTGGCCGGCGGGCCGGGCGGCAGGGTCTCCAGCAGGGTGGGCCGGGGCGCGAAGGAGCTCTCGCGGACGTGGTGGTCGTAGTAGCCGACGAGGGCGATGTCCACGCCGGTGCCGGAGCCCTGCGGGCCGGTGAGGGCGGTGATGAGCTCCCGCGCGTACTGGAGGCGGGCGGCGGTCTCGTCGGGCGAGGTCGCGTAGCAGAGTTCGACGGCGAGGTGGAGTTGCAGCCGGGGCGGCCGGGCGAGGCGGCGGGGGAGGGCCGCGATCAGCGTGTCGAGGTCGGCGCGGACGCGTTCGGCGGCGGAGCCGTCGGGCAGCAGCACCTCCACCTCGCCGGGGCCGTGCAGGACGAAGGTCAGCTTCGCGGAGCGCAGCGCGGGCAGCCGGACGCCGTGGGCGGAGACGGCGTCGTGCGGGGTGCCGTGGCCGGCGGTCACCACCGGCAGGGTGATCAGGGTGTCCGCCTCGACGCCGCCGTGCACCGTGACCGGCACGCTGATGGGTTCGCCGGGGCGCACCCGGGCGCCGGCCGGGAACAGCAGTCTGGCCTCGGTCCGGACGGCGCCGCTGAGCGCGTCGACCTCGGCCAGCACCAGGGCGTGGTCCTGGCGCAGCGGTGCGCCGCGCAGCAGCCGGCGCACCCCGGCGAGGCCGCCGGGGGCGGGCCCGAGCTCGGTGACCGGGGTGCGGAGCGTGCGGGCGGCCGCCGCGGCCCGGGCGAGCAGCGGCCAGTCGGGGCGCTGGGTGAGCAGGACGGTGCGGTGGCGCGGCCCGGACGGCAGCAGGGTGGTGAGCAGCTGCCGGACGGCCGCGTCGAGGGCGGTGCGGCCGACCGGGGGGCGGGGGCCGATGCCGCCGGCGAGCTGGACGGCGCGCAGCTTGTGCCCCTCGGCGAAGGCCGGGTCGAGGGTGGTCCAGTCGGCGCCGCCCGCGTCCTCGGCGTGCGGGATGCCGTTGCGGTCCGCCTCGGCCCTGATCAACCCCACGCGCTCGGCGGTGAGTTCGACGAACCACAGGACGGTGCCGGGGCGTTCGACGAGCTCCTCCAGCAGGCGGTCCCACGGCTCGCCGGGCTCCGGGCCGGGTTCGGGCCCGGCGGTGGCGAGGGCGGCGGCGCGTTCGTCCCAGCTGCTGCGGGCCGCGGTCAGGGCCTCCTCCTCGCGGCGCAGGTCGTCCGGCGTGGGCTCGCCGAGGAAGACCTCGCCGGTGAGGTGCCACCGGCAGCAGGGGCAGAACTCGCCGCCGTCGTCCGGGCCGTGACAGACCGGGCACGCCTGGTCGGCGCCGTGCGAGCCCCCGATCACTCCTCTTGACCCCCAGCTCGACGCCTTCGACCCCCGAACGGACACCGGCCGAAATCAGCCGTTCGGGGCCTCATGGTGGCACAACACCCAGGCGTGGAGCGGATGTTCAGGCAAAGGCCGGGAGCGAAATCGAGCCGCCGAGCGCCCCCCGAAAACCACCCCGCGCCGATCTCACGCCGGTCGCGCTCCGGTCGCGCGCCGGTCCGGCCCGGATGGCCGACCACCGCCGGTGCCGGGAGAGCCGGCGCCGGCGGTGGCGGGTGTTCATCGGGGGGCCGCCACGCGGGTCGGGGCGGGAGCGCCGTTCCTGGACGTGGACGTGTTGTCGGAGGCGCCGTTCCAGACCACTGCTCCGACGACGACCAGGAGCAGGAGCAGGGCCAGGACAGCCAGGAGCACCTTGATCAGGCGGGAGACGGAACCCATCGCCCCTCCTTCGGGGTGGGTCAGACGTTCTTCAGGTAACCGCTCTTGAAACCGTCGGCGTCGGCGACGACGTGGTGGCGCTTGTCGATCTCGATGCCGAAGCCCTTGTAGATGATCGAACCCTCCGAGATCACCTCGCCGTTGGCCTCTCCACCGTACAGCGAGGCCTTCGGGACGCTGTGGCTGATCGAGACGGCGGCGTTGAAGTTGCGCTTGGCGCAGTCGGCGTGGTCGACCTTGGTGATGCGGTGGCCGTTGGTGTAGTAGTCCACCCACAGGCTGAACTTGGTGACCGTGACGCCGAGGATCTTCTGCTTGACGGTGTAGGTGGGGCTGAACTCCCGTTCGGTGCGGCCGACTTGCGAGATCAGTGAAGCAGCGCGGGGCGATCTTGATCCTCAAGGAAAGCTCAGAGTTTCGAGCTGTACTCGACATGTCCGGCTCTGGGGCGAATCAGGTGCGATGCCCGACCCGTGAGGTATGTGACGGTCCGTCAAAGGTGAACCGGGTGGGGCCCGATGGGCGTTCTCCGGTAAAGATCGGGTTCCGTGAACGCGATATTGCGGTATTGACGTTACGTCAGCTGTCGAGGTGTCAACATCCTTGACGGGGCGGCCGCATGAGAATTTCGACGCGGATCGAAGAAGCGTTTCCTCAACATTCCGTTGAGGTTTCGTCCGGATCTCGGACGGGGAGCGTGATTGCCGTCACTCTACGCGAGTAGGCAGTGTTGTCATGGTGGGATCAGCCGGAGCAAAAGGGGCGAACCGGACGAATCAAAGTCTTGATGAACATGATCAAACCTGGAATGCTGGCACTCGGCGTTGCGCTTGGCATTTCCAACGAGGAAACATATCTGCGGCTCACCATCGGATTACCCTCCATCGGTGCCGCGGCGGACAATTTGGGGAATTCTCCGTATGGCTTCGCATGGGTCTGGTCATGGTATTGGAGCTGGCGAAACGGTAGGGGTCGGGGCGCCGCACGACCTCCTCCTGGACGAGATTTTCGTCGACCTTTTCCCGGCGCTCGGGCGCACCTTGTCGCTGAAGTGCGAGGGGTTCAACTTCGCCGGGTCGGTGAAGGCGAAGGCGGCCGCCGGAATGGTCCGGGCGGCAGAGGATGCGGGGCGGCTGCGGCCGGGATCGACCATCATCGAGTCGTCCTCCGGCAGTCTCGGGATCGCCCTCGCCATGATCGCCGCGCACAGCGGCTACCGGTTCGTGTGCGTCACCGACCTGCGCTGCAACGAGCGGAACATCCAGCTCATGAGGTCGCTCGGAGCCGAGGTGGTGATCATCTCGGAGCCCGACGAGAACGGCGGCTTCCTCGGCAGTCGGATCCGCTACGTCAAGGAGGCGTGTGCGGCCGACCCGGCGCTGCTCTGGCTCAACCAGTACGCGAACGAGGACAACTGGCGGGCCCACTACCGCACCACCGCGCCGTCGATCGTCCGGAACTTCCCCGATCTGGAGTTCCTTTTCATCGGGGCCGGCACCACCGGGACGCTGACCGGCTGCGGGCGTTTCCTCAAGGAGATCGGGCACCCGGCACGGGTCGTCGCGGTCGACGCCGTCGGATCGATCACCTTCAACCGGCCGTCCGGTCGGCGGCTCATTCCGGGGCTCGGTTCCAGCCACCGGCCGGATATCGTCGACGAGGGTGTGATCGACGAGATCGTGATGGTCGAGGAGGCCGACACGATTCGCATGTGCCGGTACCTGGCCGGGCGCGGCTTCCTTTTCGGCGGGTCCACCGGTACGGTCGTTTCGGGCGCGTACGACCGGCTCCGGGGGGAGCGGCCGGAGGTGCGCGCGGTCGCCATTTCCCCGGATTTCGGTGAGCGGTACCTCGACACCGTCTACAGCGACAGCTGGGTCCTTGAGCACTTCGGTGACATAGGCCGTTTCGACCCGTTGCAGGAGCCGGTGTCCGCGACCGTCGAGCTCGCTCGTGGATAAGGAACAGGGAATACAGGGAATGTCGCACGGTAATCTCGCCACCGCCCGTCTCGACGAACTGTTCACGGCCCAGGTCCGGCGCACGCCGGACGCGCTCGCCCTGGTGTACGGGCAGGAGCGGCTGACCTACCAGCAGCTGCACGCCCGGGCCACCGCGGTCGCGGAGCGGCTGACCGCGCTGGGCGTCCGGGAGGAGTCGCTGGTCACGCTGGCCTTCCACCGCTCGGCGGAGGCCGTCGTCGCGATCCTCGGCACCGTGCTGGCCGGGGCCGCCTACCTGCCGGTGAGCCCGGCCTATCCGCGCGAGCGGATCGCCGGGATCCTGGAGGACTCCGGCTCGTCAATCCTACTGTGCGGCACCGGCATTGAGACCGGCATCGCGGACGCGGTGCCGGCCGGCGTCGCGGTCCGGGAGCTCCCCGCGCTGCTCGCCGGCGAGCCGGGTCGGACGGACGGGCCGGCGCCCGAGCGGCGTACCGAGGCCCGCGCGGCCGACGGGGCGCACAACTCGCCGCTGGCGTACGTGATGTACACCTCCGGCAGCACCGGCCGCCCCAAGGGCGTGATGGTCGAGCACGCGGGCGTGGTCCGACTCGTCCGGGACACCGACTACTTCGACTTCGCGCCGACCGAGCGCTACCTCCAGACCGGCGCCCTGGAGTTCGACGCCGCCACCTTCGAGATCTGGGGCGCGCTGCTCAGCGGCGCCGTCCTGCACCTCGTCGACCAGGAGACGCTGCTGACGCCGGCCCTGCTGAAGCAGGCGCTGCGCGAGGCGGACACCACCGTGCTCTGGCTGACCTCGCCGCTGTTCAACCAGCTGGTCGACGAGGACGTCACCCTCTTCGCCGGGCTGCGCACCCTGATCGTCGGCGGCGACGTGCTCTCCTGCCGTCACGTCAACCTGGTCCGCGAGGCCTGCCCGGAGCTGCGGGTGCTCAACGGCTACGGTCCGACCGAGAACACCACCTTCACCACGATCTTCCCGGTCGAGAAGCGCTACGAGTCCGCCATCCCGATCGGCCGCCCGATCCGCGGCACCGGCGTCGCCGTGCTGGACGCCGAGCAGCGGCCCGTCCCGGTCGGCGGGATCGGCGAGCTGTACACCAGCGGCACCGGCCTGGCCCGCGGATACCTCAACAATCCCGGGCTCACCGCCGAGAAGTTCGTCTTCGTCGACGGCGTGCGCTACTACCGGACGGGCGACCTGGTCAGCAGCGACCCGGACGGGCTGCTCGCCTTCCACGGCCGGGTCGACAACCAGGTCAAGGTCCGCGGCCACCGGATCGAGCTCGGCGAGATCGACAACGCGCTGCTGGAGATCCCCGGCACGGTCGACAGCCACACCCTGGTCGCCACCGGGCCGACCGGCGTCAAGCAGCTGGTGAGCTACGCCGTCCTGGCCGGGGGCCGGAGCACCCAGGAGGTGCTGACCGCGCTGCGCCGCCGACTGCCCGCCTACATGTGCCCCGACGTGCTGGTGGCGATGGACCGCCTGCCGCTGAACGCCAACGGCAAGGTGGACCGGGCGAAGCTGCCCGCGCCCGAGGCGCCGCGCGGCGCCGGCGCCGCACCGGGCACCCCGACCGAGCGGGCGCTGGCCGCCCTGTGGGCCGAGGTGCTGCACGTCGACGCGGACGGCCTCGGGCTGGACGACGACTTCTTCCTGCTGGGCGGGAGCTCCATCACCGCGGGTGTGCTGATCGGCCGGCTGGCCCGCGACCCCGGGGTGACGCTCGGCTTCGCCGAGCTCTTCGCGACCCGCACGCTCGGCGCGATGGCCAAGGCCGTGGACGGCGCCGAGGCGACCGCCCTGCGGCCCGTCCCGCCGGCCACCGGCAGCGGCGTCCTGCACCCGCAGCAGCGGGCGATGTACGCGCTCTGGCAGATGGACCGGGAGAGCCTGGTCTACAACATCCCGGTCCGGGTGGCGGTGAGCGGTTCGCTCGACCCGGAGCGGCTGCGCGAGGCGCTGGCCGCGATGACGGCCCGGCACGACGCGCTGCGCACCCGCTTCACCACCACCGGCGAGGACGTGCGCCGGGTGGTCGAGCCCGCCGTGCCGGTCGAGCTGGAGGTGCGGACGGCCGACGGCGCACCGGACGACGGGCGCCCGCTCGCCCTCGCCCCGTTCGACCTGGAGACCGCCCCGCTGATGCGCGCCGTGCTGGTGCGCGGCGCCGCCGGCCCGGGCGCGCCCGGCGGCGACGTGCTCCACCTGGACTTCCACCACATCGTCTTCGACGGCATCTCGCTGCGCGTCTTCGTGGACGAGCTCTTCGACTGCTACACCGGCCAGACCCCGCCCGCCGCGCCGGTGGACTACGCGGCCGCCGCCGAGTGGGCGTCGGAGCGGCTGACCGGCGAGGCGCCGGCGGCGGACGAGCGGTACTGGCTGGAGCGGTTCGCCGAGCCGGTGCCCGCGCTCGCCCTGCCGACCGACCGGCCGCGCCCGGCGCTGCGCAGCACCGTCGGCACCGTCGCGGCCCGCGAGCTGTCGGCCGAGGACGTCGAGCGGGTGCAGACGGTGGCCGTGCGCCACGGGTCGACCCCGTTCGTCGTCCTGCTGACCGCCTGGACGGCCACCCTGGCCAGGCTCTGCGGGCAGCGGGACCTGACCGTCGGCAGCCCGATGGGCGGCCGGCCGCACCCCGACCTCGAGAACGTGCTGGGGATGTTCGTCAACACCGTGGTGCTGCGGGCCGGGCTGCGGCCGGGTGGGAGCCTCGGCGAGCTGCTGGCCGACCTCGGCACCGAGCACGGCCGGGCCCTGGACCACCAGGAGTACCCGTTCGCCTCCCTGGTCCAGCGGCTGGGCGTGCCGCGGGACCTCAGCCGCAACGCGCTCTTCGACGCCTTCTTCGCCCTGCAGAACATCGAGTTCCACGACTTCCGCAAGGACGGCCGGCGGATCACGGTGTCGCTCCCGCACGCGGGCACCTGCCGGTTCGACCTCAACCTTCAGGCGTACCAGAAGCCTTCGGGCCTGCTGCTGGAACTGGAGTACTCCACGGCGCTGTTCGACCGGGGCTCCGCGGAGTTCCTGCTCGACCGGGTCGTCGAGACCCTGCGCGAGCTGGACCTCGACCCCGGGGGTACGGTCCTGCCGGAGGCCGGTCAGGGGACGGCCGCGCCGGTCGAAGCCGCTGATTTCGCCTTCTGATCCACGCTTCCGACCGATCCAAGCTTCCGACTGATCCACGCTTCTGATCCAAGGCGAGGCCAATGACCACACTGACGATCATCCTGTGCGGAGCGGTGACCTTCGCGGTCCGGTACGCGCTGTTCGGGCCGATCGGGCCGGAGCACCTGCCGGCCCGGATCCGCAGCACCCTGCCCTACGTGATGCCGGCAGTGCTCATGGCGATCATCGTGCCGTCCGTCCTGATGCCGGACGGTGCCGGTGGTGATCTGACGGCGGTGGCGCCCTACCTCGGCGGGGCGGTCTGCGGCTTCGCGGTCGGCGCCTTCCGGAAGAACGCCTTCTTCCTGGTGTTCGCCGTCTCGATGGCCGGATTCGTCCTCACCAAGCTTGCGGTCTGAGCGCCGCCCGACCACGCCCCGGAAAGAGGTCGAAGTGAAGTTTCCCCGACACAGTCGTGGCGGAGAGGCGGCGCAGGGAGTCCTGTCCGTCATCCCGGTCGTGCTCGGCGCGGTGCCGTTCGGGCTGCTGTTCGGCGCGCTCGCCCAGGAGCGCGGTCTCGGGCTCGTCCTGGCCATGCTGATGAGCCTGCTGATCAGCGCCGGCTCCGCGCAGATCATCGGGCTCGGCATGATCACGGCCGGCGCCGCCTGGCCGCTGACCGTGCTGACCGTGCTGCTGATCAACCTGCGGCACGTCTTCTACTCCGCCGCGCTGGCGCCGTACGTCCGGCCGATGTCGTTCTGGTGGCGGTTCGCGATCGCCTTCGGCATGACCGACGCGGTCTACGCGCTGGCCGCCAAGAAGTTCGGCGAGCCGGCGCCGGAGCAGGGGCCGGACCACCGCCGCTGGTACGTGCTGAGCGGCTCGGTCGTGATCTACCTGGCCTGGAACCTCAGCACGCTGTGCGGCTGGATCTTCGGCAGCAGCCTCTCCTCGTTCGGTGAGTGGGGGCTGGACTTCGCGGTCTGCGCCACCTACATCGGCCTGGTGGTCTCGACGTTCACCTCCGTGCGCGCCCTGGCGGTCGGCCTGGTCTCCGGCGTCGGCGCCCTGGTGCTCCAGCACCTGCCCTACCAGAGCGGCCTGTTCACGGCCACGCTGGTGGGCACCGGGCTGGCGGCCTTCCTGGAGAGCCGGGAGCGGGTCGCCGCGGACCCGGTGCCGGCGGCCCAACCGGGGGAGCAGCAGCGGGAGCAGGAGCCGGCGGGGGAGCGGGAGGCCGCGCCCGACCTCGCCGAGGTGCCCGGGGCCAAGGAGTAGCGGTACAGGGGCAAGCGCGACGCGTCGGGGGCATGCCGCACCGGTCCGGACCGGACCGGGCGTAGGCCGACGCGTCCGGCAAAGAGTCAATTCATTCGCACCGGGGGTGGCTTCGCCATGCCCCCACGCCGATACGGAACTTCGATGACGAGTACTTTCCAGCTTCAGCAGGCCCTCAACTCCCACCCCGCGCAGGCGGAGTACTGGAACGCCCGGAAGCCCTTCTGGGCCGAGCCGACCGTGGTGATCCGCGACCACGTCCGGCAGGGCGAGCCCGCCGCCCGGGTCACGGCCGCCCTGGCCGCCGGAACGGTCGAGGCGGTCCGCCGGATCTCCAAGGACGACGCCTTCCTGAACACCGTGGTCGGCACCACCGTGCTGGCCCTGCTGGGCGCGCGCAGCGCCGACCTGGCCACCGTCACCCTCTTCGTCCCGGTGAGCGGGGGCACCGACCGCGCCGTCCCGGTCACCGTCGAGGTGACCGGGCAGGTGACCGGCCGCGAGCTGCTGACCGCCGTCCGGGCCGCCTGCCTGGAGGCCTCGGCCAACCTGGACGTCCCGGTCCGGCAGCTGCTCGCCCAGGCCGGCGCCCAGCCCAGCGACCTGATGTTCGCGCTGGCCGGCGGGCTCACCGGCGAGGACGCCCGGGCGGCCGGCAGCACCCTGCTGTTCGACCTCCACCTGGCGGCCGACGGCGGCGCGCGGGTCGAGCTGGAGTACGACGCCGGGCTGTTCACCGCCACGACCGCCGAGCGGCTGGCGGCCGGCTACGCCCGGCTGCTGGACGCCCTGGTCGCCGACCCGGCGGCGCCGGTCGCCCCGCTGCTGGGCCCGGACGAGCGGGAACTGGCCCTGCTCACCGAGGACTTCAACGACACCGCGGTGCCCTTCCCGGACCAGCGCCTGCTCCAGAGCTTCCTGGAGGAGCGGGCCGCGGCCGAGCCGGACCGGGTCGCCGTGGTCGACGACGGCACCACCTACGGCGAGCTGAACGCCGCGGCGAACCGGCTGGCCCGGACCCTGCGCGAGGCCGGGGTCGAGCCCGGCGAGGCGGTCGCGGTCTGCGTCCCGCGCTCGGCCGACCTGCTGGTGGCGATCTACGGCGTGCTGAAGGCGGGCGGCGCCTACCTGCCGGTCGACCCGACCCTGCCGCGCAACCGCATCGACTACCTGCTGGAGCACAGCCGCACCCGCCTGGTGCTGGCCGTCGAGGGCACCGCCGCGGTCGCCGACGGGCACCGGGTGCTGCGCCTGGACGACCCGGCGATCGCCGCCCAGCCCGCCGGGGACCTGGAGCCGGTGAACACCGCCGAGGACCTCGCGTACGTCATCTACACCTCCGGCTCGACCGGCCGCCCCAAGGGCGTGATGATCGAGCACCGGGCGATCGTCAACCGCCTCTGGTGGATGCAGAGCGCCTACCCGCTCGGCACCGAGGACGTGATCCTGCACAAGACGCCGTTCACCTTCGACGTGTCGGTGTGGGAGATCTTCTGGTGGTCCATCGCCGGCGCCGCCGTCGCCACCCTGCCCAACGGCGACGAGCGCGACCCGGAGCGGATCATCGCCCGGATCGAGCAGAGCGGGGCCACCACCCTGCACTTCGTACCGTCCATGCTGCACGCCTTCCTCGGCTTCGTCGCCGCCACCGGCGAGCAGGGCCGGCTCGACTCGATCCGCCGGGTCTTCGCCAGCGGTGAGGCGCTGGCCGTCGACCAGGTCCGGCTGTTCGGCGAACTCCTCGGCGACCGGCGCGAGCTGGTCAACCTGTACGGCCCGACCGAGGCCGCGGTGGACGTCACCCACCAGCCCTGCACCGACCTGGACACCAGCCGCTCGGTGCCGATCGGCCGCCCGATCAGCAACATCCGGCTGAGCGTACGCACCCGCTCCGGCGAGCTCGCCCCGATCGGCACCCCGGGCGAGCTGTGCATCGCCGGCACCGGTCTGGCCCGCGGCTACCTGCACGCCCCGGAGCTGACCGAGGAGCGCTTCGTCACCGGCACCGACGGCGAACGGCGCTACCGCACCGGCGACCTGGCGCGCTGGCTGCCGAACGGCGTCATCGAGTACCTGGGCCGACTGGACACCCAGGTCAAGATCCGCGGCTTCCGGATCGA
Organism: Kitasatospora sp. NPDC097643; assembly: GCF_040302625.1. Taxonomy (NCBI): domain Bacteria; kingdom Bacillati; phylum Actinomycetota; class Actinomycetes; order Kitasatosporales; family Streptomycetaceae; genus Kitasatospora; species Kitasatospora sp. NPDC097643. The sequence goes on from NZ_JBEOSA010000019.1 coordinate 46,237, forward strand.
GCTCGGCGAGATCGAGCACGTGGCGCAGCAGGTCGCGGGCGTGCTCCAGTGCGCCGTCGCGGCCCGCAAGTTCGACTCCGGCGACGCGCTGGTGGCCTACGTGGTCGCCGGCGAGGGCTACCAGGAGGACGCGCTGCGCGCCGCACTGGCCGCCGAACTGCCCTCCTACATGGTCCCGCAGCACTTCGTCGAGGTGCCCGCGATCCCGACCAGCCACAACGGCAAGCGCGACGTGTCGGGCCTGCCGGTGCCGCTCCAGGACGCCGCCCCGGCCGCGGCCGCCGACCACCGCGCCCCCAGCGGCCCGGTCGAGGAGCAGCTGGCCGCGATCTGGGCCTCCGTCCTGGGCGTCGAGCCGATCGGGGTGGACGACAACTTCTTCTCCCTCGGCGGCGACTCGATCAAGTTCATCACGGTGCTGGCCCGCGCCCGCGCCGCCGGGCTGGACTTCACCTTCCAGGAGCTGTTCGGCCACCCGACCATCGCCGGCCTGGCCGCGTACGTCGCCGAGCGGACCGACGCCCCGGCCGCGGCCGCCGCCGAGCCCACCGCCGAGCCGTTCGCGCTGGTCTCCGCCGAGGACCGGGCGCTGCTGCCGGCCGACCTCGCCGATGCCTACCCGATGTCGCAGCTCCAGATCGGCCTCATCTACGAGGCGCTGCGCGGCGGCACCGAGGGCATGTACCACGACATCCTCAGCTACCGCATCCACGACGTCGTGGACGTCGAGGTCTTCGAGCAGGCCGTCGCCTCGGTGGTGCGCCGGCACGCGCTGCTGCGCACCTCCTTCCACCTGAAGGGCTACAGCGAGCCGCTCCAGCTGGTGCACCGGACCGCGCCCTCGCCGCTGCGGGTGTTCGACCTGCGCGGCCGCTCCGCCGAGGAGCAGGCCGAGGACCTGCGGCTGTTCGCCGAGCTGGAGCTGCGCGGCGGCTTCCGCTACGGCAGCACCGACCTGGTCCGGGTCTACCTGCACCTGCTCGGCGACGACGAGTACCAGTACTCGCTGAGCTACCACGACGCCGCGCTGGACGGCTGGAGCGTCAACACCGTCCACCGCGACGTGTTCTCCGCCTACTTCGACCTGCTGGACGGCGAGCAGCCGCACGGCGGCGTCGAACTCACCATGTCGCACCGCCAGTACGTCGAGCTGGAGCGCGCGGCCGTCGCCTCCGCCGAGCAGCGCGCCTTCTGGCTGGACGTGATGGACGGCGCGGAGAGCACCCGGGTCGTCCCGGACACCGATCCCGAGCCGGAGTTCGGCGGGGTGGGCATCCACGACGTGGTCTTCCCGGCGGAGCTCTCGGACGGCCTGGTGGCCGCCGCCCGCCGGCTGAAGGTCCCGGTCAAGGCGGTGCTGCTGGCCGCCCACGTCGGGGTGCTCGGCTTCGTCGCCGACACCTCGGACGTCGTCACCGGCTACGAGCACTCCGGCCGCCCGGAGGTCGAGGGCGGCCAGGACATCGCCGGGCTGTTCCTGAACTCGCTGCCGTTCCGGGTCCGCGACCTGGGCCGCAACTGGGAGGACCTGGTCCGCGCGGTCTACGCGGCGGAGGCCGGGCTGCTGCCGCACCGCCGCTTCCCGATGGCGGAGATCAAGCGCGCCGTCGGCAGCCGCGACACCCTGTTCGAGACGGTCTTCAACTTCACCCACTTCCACGTGCTGAAGAGCCTCACCGAACGGGACGGCTTCGAGCTGGTCCGCTCGATCGTCAACGTGCAGAGCGAGTTCCCGCTGCGGGCCGAGTTCTCCCAGGACGCGGTCAGCGACGAGGTCATGCTGAGCCTGCACTTCCACACCTCGATCTACACCGAGGAGCAGATCCGGCGGGTCGGCGGCTACTACCTGCGCGCCCTCCAGGCGCTGGCCGGGGACGTCACGGCCGACCGGGTCGGCACCGACCTGCTCGGCGCCGAGGAGCGGGAGCGGCTGAGGGCGCTGTCCACCGGTCCCGAGCACCCGCTGCCCGAGGGGACCTTCCTGGACCTGCTCGCCGAGCAGACCGCCCGCACCCCGCAGGCGATCGCGCTGGAGCACGGCGACGAGCGGCTCGACTACGCCACCCTGGCCGAGGCCTCCGACCGGTACGCGGCCCAGCTGCTGGCCGCCGGGGTCAGGCCCGGCGACGTGGTCACCACCGTGCTGCCGCGCGGCGTCCGCTGGGCGCTCACCATGCTCGCCCTGCTGAAGATCGGCGCGGTCTACCTGCCGCAGGACCGGGCCTTCCCGCTGGACCGGGTCGCCTCGGTGCTGCGCCGCAGCGGCTCCCGGCACCTGATCGCCGAGGCGGCCGACGCCGAGCCGGTCGGCGGGGCGCTGCGCGAGCGCGTGCCGGACCTCACCGTGATCGTCCTGGACGACGCGGCGGACACCACCGCCGTCGAGCTGCCCGCCCGCCCGGCGCCGGCCGACACCGCGTACATCATCTTCACCTCCGGCTCGACCGGTGAGCCCAAGGGCGCCACCGTGCGCCACTCCGGGATGCTTAACCACCTGCTGTCCAAGGTGGTGGACCTGGAGCTGACCGAGGCCGACCGGGTCGCCCAGATCAGCACCCAGTGCTTCGACATCTCGGTCTGGCAGCTGCTGGTCGCCTGGCTGGCCGGCGGCCGGACGGTCATCTACGACCACGACACCGTGGTCGACCTGCCGGCCTTCCTCACCGCCCTGGTGGACGACGGGATCACCATCCTGGAGACCGTCCCCTCGTACACCGACGCGCTGCTGACCGAGGTCGAGCAGCGGCCGGTCGCGCTGCCCGCGCTGCGGTACAACATCATCAACGGCGAGGCGCTGCCCCCGGCACTGACCCGCCGCTGGTTCGCGACGTACGGCGGGATCCCGGCGATCAACGCCTACGGCCCGACCGAGTGCTCCGACGACGTCACCCACTTCTTCATGACGGAGGGCCAGGACGTCAGCCGGGTGCCGATCGGCCGGCCGATCATCAACACCAGCCTGCACGTGGTCGGTTCGGACGGCCGTCCGCGCCCGATCGGCAGCTACGGCGAGATCTGCGTCACCGGCGCCGGCGTCGGCCTCGGCTACATCAACGACCCCGAGCGCACCGCCGCCGCGTTCGCCCCCAACACCCTGGACGACCGCTCCGAACTGCTCTACCGCACCGGCGACATCGGCCGCTGGCTGCCGAACGGCCTGCTCGACTGCGCCGGCCGCCGGGACGGCCAGGTCAAGATCCGCGGCTACCGGATCGAACTGTCCGAGGTGGACGGGGCGTTGGACAAGCTGCCCGGGGTGGAGACCGCGGTGACCCTGGCCCGCGACATCGTCGGCGAGAAGCGCCTGGTCGCCTTCTACACCGGCAGCGCCGAGCCGGACCGCACCGAGTTCAAGCGCCGGCTCGCCGAGCTGATCCCGGACTACATGCACCCGGAGATCCTGGTCCGGCTGGACGCCTTCCCGCTCAACTCCAACGGCAAGATCGACCGCAAGGTGCTCGCCGCGCGGCCGCTCGCCGTGGACGGCGACAGCCACCGGGAGCCGCCCGCCAACGCCGACGAGGAGTTCGTCCAGGGCCTGTTCGCCGCGGTGCTCGGCGTCGCGCCGGCCGAGATCGGCGTCACCGACAACTTCTTCGAGATCGGCGGCCACTCCATCGCGGCGATGAAGGTCGCCGCCACCTCGCAGGGCCGGATAGCGCTGCGCGACCTGCTGGTGCGGCCCACCGCCCGGCTGATCGCGGCCAGCTTCGGCGAGCGGGCGGGCGCCCGCCGCGACCTGCTGGTGGACCTCACCGCCGCCTCCGGCGCCAAGCTCGACACCGCCGAGGCCGTCCTGGTCTGCATCCCGTTCGCGGGCGGCAGCGCGGTCAGCTACGTCCCGCTGGCCCGCCAGCTCGCCGACCGGGGCTCGGCCGTCCGCGTCCTCGGCACCGAACTCCCCGGCCGCACGCTGGCCGACGACCGCCCGATGGTCGCGGTGGACGTGCTCGCCGAGCAGCTCGCCGACGAGGTGGTCCGGGAGGCCGGCGGCCGGCCGGTCCTGGTGCTCGGCCACTGCGCGGGCTCCTCGCACGCGCTGCACCTCATCCGCACCCTGGAGCAGCGCGGCCAGCAGGTCGGCCGGCTGATCGTGGTGGCCAAGCTGCTGCGCTCGGTGGACCCGGCCGACCACGCCGCCAACGAGGTGGTGCACATGAACGAGCAGCAGATCATGGACTGGATGGCCGACAACACCGGCCTGGACGAGGTCCACCGACTGTCCGCCGCCGAACGCGCCGACCTGGCCCGGGCGTTCCGCTACGACACGGTGGAGGCCACGCACGGCTTCCACCTCGCGCTCGGCGACCTCGACCGCTGCACCCTGAACGCCCCCGCCACGGTGGTGTTCGCCGAGGACGACGTGCTGATGGCCGACCACGCGTCGGCGCTCGGCAACTGGAAGCTGTTCGTCCCCGACACCCGGGTGGTCGTCACCGCCGACGGCGGCCACTACCTCAACACCAGCCGGCCGGAGCTGCTGGCCGGGGCCGTCCTGGACGACCTCGCGACCCTGCACCGGTAGCACGAGCCCGGGTGGCGGCGCCGACCCCCCTCCGGGGCCGCCACCCGTTCCCCCTCGGCACGGTCCGCGCCGGACCACCCCCGGCGGAACCCGCACCCCCACCAATCGGAGTGACCATGAGCGCATCGCCAGACCCGGAGCCCACCGCGGCCGCCGGCCGGCTGACCGGACGCATCACCGGCTCGCCCAGCACACTCCTGCACGAGGAGGTGCTCCAGCCCCAGTTCGTCTACGAGGCCGAGCACCTCCTGCCCTGGTACGCCGCGGCCGAGAAGGTGCTCGCCCTGGAGTACCGCCGGATGGGCCTGATCTCGGCGGGCGAGGCCGCCGAGATCGGCCGCCGCCTGCACGAGCTGAGCCGGGACCGGATCCAGGCCGACCCCGAGGGCAACATGTCCGACCTCGCCTTCGCGCTGGAACAGCACGTCGAGCGCGGGCTGAGCGCCCCGGTGACCGCCTGGCACGTCGACCGCAGCCGCAACGACCTCCAGGCCACCGCCCAGCTGCTGTTCGGCCGCGAGCTGCTGCTCGACGGGGCCGAGGCCGTCCTGGAGTTCGGCCGCGCCGCGCACCGGCTGGCGGTGCGCACCGCCGACCTGCCGATGGTCGGCCAGACCCACCTCCAGGCCGCCCAGACCATCACCCCCGGCTTCTACTTCGCCGCCGTCTCCGAACAGGTCCAGCACACCCTGCGCCGGCTGCTCGCCACCTACGACGGGATCGACCGCTGCCCGCTCGGCTCCGGGGCGATGACCGGCCAGGAACTGCCCTGGGACCGCGCCCTGATGGCCGACCTGCTCGGCTTCGCCGGCCCCGGCCGGCACGCCCTGGCCGGGGTCGCCTCCCGCGCCTGGGTGCTCGAACTGGCCGCCGAGATCTCGCTGTTCGGCTCCGCGCTGAGCCGCTTCACCAGCGACCTGATGGACTGGGGCAGCGGCCCGTACGGCTTCCTGGAGCTGCCCGACGAGCTGTCCGGGATCTCCTCGGCGATGCCGCAGAAGAAGAACTACCCGATCCTGGAACGGATCCGCGGTAAGTCCGCGCACCTGAGCGCCTACTACTTCGACATGCTGCTGGCCCAACGGGCCACCCCGTTCAGCAACATGGTCGAGGTGTCCAAGGAGGCCGGCGCCAACCTGCGGCCGATGTTCGCCACCCTCGGCACCACGCTGCGGCTGTTCACCGTGGTCGTCGACCGCGCGCGGTTCGTTGAGGACCGGATGCGGGAGGCCGTCGACCGCGAGTTCACCGGCGCCCTCACCCTCGCCAACCAGCTCACCCTGCGCGAGTCGGTGCCCTGGCGCCGCGCCCAGGTCATCGCCGGGCGGTACGTGCTGGCCGCGCACGCCGCCGGGCTGCGCCCCCGGCAGACCGAACCGGACCTGCTGCGCGCCGCCGCCGAGGAGCAGGGCTTCACCCTGAAGGAGCCGGGGGAACTGCTGGCCGCGGCCTTCCACGGCGACGGCGAGCTGCACCACAAGACCTCCGCCGGCTCGGCGCACCCCGAGGCGGTGCGGGCACTGCTCGCCGACCAGGACGCCGAGTACGAGCGGCTGGCCGCGGTCTGGGCCGGGCACCGGGAGCGGGTGGCCGCCGGGCTGGCCCGGATCGACGAGCAGCTCGGCCTGGCGGACGAGGCGCCCGCCGCGCGGGAGCGCGGATGAGCGGCCCCGGCGGTGGCGCGCCGGCCGGGACCGCCCTGCACGTCGGCGGTGTCACGACGGGCACCGGCACCGCCCCCGGGACCTTCGGCGAACTGCTCCAGGGCGTCACCGCCCGGGACGGGATCGACTTCCTGGTGACCCTGCCGATCGACTCCGGGGCGACCGCGACCTTCACCGCCGAGCCCGGCACCGACACCGTCACCGTGCACCCCCCGCACAAGCACCGCGCCCGCCGGCTGGTCCGCCTGATGCTGGACGCGTACGGCTTCGCCGGGGGCGGGCGGCTGCGGCTGTGCGGCGAACTCCCGGAGGGCCGGGGCCTGGCCAGCTCCTCCGCCGACCTGGTCGCCACCGCCCGCGCGGTGGGGCAGGCCCTGGGCGTCCCGATGGGCCCGGAGACGATCGAGGACTTCCTGCGCCGGATCGAGCCCACCGACGGCGTGATGTACCCGGGGGTGGTGTCCTTCCACCACCGGCAGGTGCGGCTGCGGGAGTTCCTCGGGCCGCTCGCCCCGCTGACGATCGTCGGGGTCGAGGAGGGCGGCGCGGTCGACACCCTGGAGTTCAACCGGCAGCCCAAGCCCTTCACGGCGGCCGAGCGGCGGGAGTACGACGACCTGCTGGAACGCGTCTCGCACGCCGTCCGGACCGGCGACCTGCGCACCGTCGGCCAGGTCGCCACCCGCAGCGCGCAGCTGAACGAGCGGCTGCGGCCCAAGCGGCTGCTGCACCGGATGATCTCCCTCGCCGAGGAGTTCGACGCCCTCGGGGTGGCGGTCGCGCACAGCGGCACCGCGGTGGGCGTGCTGGTCGCCGACTCCGACCCCGAGGCCGCGGCCAAGCTGGCCGGGCTCCGGGAGCGGGCCGCGGCGCTGGCCGGGAACGCCACGCTCTACCGCTCCGAACGCCACCCGGCCGCCTGAGCCCTGACCCTGACGGTCGAGTCTCCCGACTCCCCTTCTCCGAACCGGATGTGATCATGCGTTACGAGAGCGTCGTCGACGCCATCGGGCACACCCCGCTGGTCCGCCTCGCCCTGGACCTGCCCCACCAGGTGGAGGTCTACGGGAAGCTGGAGCTCCAGAACCTGTACGGCATGAAGGACCGGGTCGCCCGCCAGGCCGTCCTGGAGGCCCGCCGCACCGGCGCGCTCGCCGAGGGCGCGCCGATCATCGAGAGCTCCTCCGGCACCATGGCCCTCGGCCTCGCCCTGGTCGGCGCCCAGCTGGGCCACCCGGTGCACATCGTCACCGACCCGCGGATCGACCCGATCACCCTCGCCAAGCTCCGCGCCCTGGGCTGCCAGGTGCACGTGGTGGCGGCGATGAGCGGCGCGGGCTGGCAGAGCGCCCGGCTGGAACGCCTCGACGAACTGATCCGCGACCTCCCCGGCGCCTTCTGGCCCCGCCAGTACAGCAACCCCGACAACCCCGGCGCCTACCGCGCCCTGGCCGAGGAGCTGCTCGCCGACCTCGGCGGCCGGATCGACGTCCTGGTGGCCTCGGTCGGCAGCGGCGGCTCGCTGTCCGGGACGGCCCGGGTGCTCCGGCAGACCCTGCCCGACCTGCGGGTGATCGGGGTGGACTGCGTGGGCAGCGTGCTGTTCGACCAGCCGGACCGCCCCACCCGGCTCCAGGGCGGCCTCGGCAACAGCCTCGTCCCGGCGAACCTGGACCGCACCCTGATCGACGAGGCGCACTGGCTCAACGACCACGAGGCCTTCCAGGCCACCCGCGAACTCGCCGCGGAACAGGGCCTGTTCGCCGGGAACACCTCCGGCTCGGTGTACCGGGTGCTGAAGGACGTCGCCCGCCGCGCCGCACCGGGCACCCGGATCGTCGGCATCCTCCCCGACCGGGGCGACCGCTACGCCGACAGCGTCCACGACGACGCCTACTGGGAGCGGCACGGCGTCCGGGCGCTGCCGGCCGCCACCGCCCCGGCCGAGGTCCCGGCCGGCACCGAGGTCGCCACCTGGTCGTACGCCGCGCAGACCGGCGCGGTCCGGCCGCGCCGCCGGCTGCTGTTCGTCGAGGCGAACACCTCCGGCACCGGCGTGCTCGCCCTCGACCTGACCCGGCGGCTCGGCCTGGAGCCGGTCCTGCTCACCGACAACCCCGGGCGCTACGCCGGGGCGGCGGAGTCCGGCTGCGAGATCGTGGTCTGCGACACCTCGACCGAGCGGGCGCTGCGCGAGGTGATCGGCTCCCGCTTCGCCCGCCAGGAGCTCGCCGGGATCACCACCACCAGCGACTTCTACCTGCCCGTGGTGGCCCGCCTGGCCCGGTGGCTGGAACTGCTGGGCAACCCCCCGCAGGCGATGGCCGACGGCCGGAACAAGGCCCGGACCCGCGAGCTGCTGGCCGCGGCCGGCGTCGGCCAGCCCCGGTTCGCCGCCGTCCGCTCGGTGGCCGAGGCCGAGGCGGCCCTCGACCGGGTCGGGCTGCCCTGCGTGGTCAAGCCCGCCGACGACTCCGGCTCCAACGACGTACTGCTCTGCCACACCGCCGAGCAGGTGCGGGCGCACGTCGCCCACGTGCTGGCGGTGGAGCTGAACGTGCGCGGCCTGCCCACCGCGCGCACCGCGCTGCTGGAGGAGTTCGTCCAGGGGCCCGAGTTCAGCGTCGAGATGTTCGGCACCGGCGGCACCCAGGAGTGCGTCGGCATCACCGCCAAGACCGTCTCGGACGGCCCGTACTTCGTGGAGCGCCGGCACCTGTTCCCGGCCGTGCTCGACCGGACGGACGAGCAGGCGCTGCGAAGCACGGTGGCCGCCGCACTGGACGCGCTCGGCCTCGAACTGGGCGCCACCCACACCGAGGTGCGGCTCTCCGCCCGCGGCCCGCTGATCGTCGAGGTCAACGCCCGGCTGGCCGGCGGCATGATCCCCGAGCTGATCCGGCTCGCCACCGGCGCCGACCTGCTGGAGCAGCAGCTGCGCGCCGCCTGCGGGCAGCCGGTCGAACTCGCGGGCGGGCGCACCGGGTTCGCCGGCATCCGGTTCCTGACGGCCGAGCGCGAGGGCGTGCTCGCCGGGATCGCCGGGGTCGAGGAGGCCGGCCGGATCGGCGGCGTCCACCGGGTGGTGCTCACCGCCGCGCCCGGCCGGGCCGTCCGGCCGCCGCAGAACGCCTACGACCGGCTGGGCTTCGTGATCGCCGAGGGCGCCACCCCGGAGGCCGTCGCCAAGAGCCTGGACGAGGCCGTCGGGGCGCTGACCGTCCGGCTCGACCCCGCCTGAGCAGTCCGTACGAACCTGACCACCCCTGCCCGACCCCTGCCCGACCCCCGAGAGAGAAGGCGCGCCAATGCCACCGCAGAGCCCGTCCCCCCGCGCCGTCTCGGCCTCCATGGAGCAGCTCCGCCAGGAGTACGCCGAGCGGTTCCCGGGCTGGACCCAGCAGTTCATCACCCTGTTCTCCGGCAAGGCCGCCGCCGGGCAGCGGCCGCCGTGGTGGATCACCCCGCCGATCGTCAACTGGTTCCTGACACTGCTCCAGCTGCTCGTCGCCGTGCTCGGCAGCGTGTACGCGGTGCGGCTGCTCGGCTGGTTCTCGCTCGCCGTGCTGCCGGTCACCTGGCTGATGACCGTCAACGCGACGCGCAAGCTGCAGATCACCTGGAGCCACCACGCGGTGCACAAGGAGGTCTCCGGCAACCGGCACGTGGACAAGGTTGTCCAGGTGGTGTCCAGCGCCGTCGCGCTGACCTCCAACTACGAGGACATCTTCGAGGACCACGTCCGCAAGCACCACAGCCGCAAGGTCTTCACCACGATCACCGACCCCGACTCCGGGTACCTGATCTTCCTGGGGTTCCGCCCCGGGACGCCGGTCGAGGAGCTGCGCGGCCGGCTGCGTCGGACGCCGCTGTCGCCCCGGTTGCACCTGCCCTCGCTGGTCTACCGGGTCCGGACCAACTTCATCACCGCCACCTGGACCAGGCGGATCGCCTCGACCGTCTGGGTCGGCCTGCTGGTCGTCCTCGGCGTGCTGATGGACGGGGTCGAGTACACCGCCGCGTTCCTGATCCCGTGGTTCGTGCTGTTCCACTGGGCGGCGCTGTTCCAGACCATCTCCGAGCACCCGTACCTGTCCTTCGACGGCCCGCCCGCCAGCCGCGCCGACTACGTGGCGCGCACCTGGGGCCGGTTCTGCCTGGAGCCGCTGCCCGAGCGCGGCGCGCCGGCCGGCCGGCGGCTCGGCCAGTGGGCGCGCTGGCTGGCCCGGATGGTGTTCGTGCAGACCCCGGCCCGGTTCGCCGTCCTGGCCTCCGACCTGCCCGCGCACGACCTGCACCACGTGGTGCCCGCCGACCACGCCTGGCACCTGGCCTTCTGGCACCGGCAGATCCACATCGACCAGGCCCACGAGAGCCGGATGGACCAGCGCGAGCTGACCCTCGCCGAGGCGATCCGACAGGTGCTGGAGGGCATCAGCCACTCCCCGCTGGCCACCGCCGAGCCGCAGGCCGGAACCGCCTGATGAGCCTGCGCCACCTCATTCCGCTCGTCTCCCACCCGCCGGAGGACCGCCCGATGCCCGACACCCCCGTACGGCCCGAGCCCGCCCCCCGGGGCCGGCTGCTGGTGCTCGAACCGATGTCCTCCGGACTGACCCTGCTCGGCACCGCCCGCGAACTCGGCCTGGAAACCCTGGTGTTCTCGCACGACGCCGCCGACCGGGTGGTGCCCGAGACGGCCCGCGCCGACGTCGACCGGCTCGTCGTGGTCGACACCAACGACTCCGCGGCGCTGGCCGAGGCCGCCGCCCGGGAACACGCCCGCTCGCCGCTGAGCGGCGTCGTCTCCGGCTCGGAGTTCTACACCGACGCGGCGGCCCGGATCGCCCACCGGCTCGGCCTGCCCGGGCTGCCGCTGGACACCGCGGAGGCCGTCCGGGACAAGACCCGGATGCGAGCGATCCTGGAGAAGGCCGGGCTGCGCATCCCCCGGTACGCCCCGGTCGACGGCGCGGACGAACTCGACGCCGCGGCGGCCCAGGTGGGCTTCCCGTGCGTGCTGAAGCCGGCCGCCGGCTCCGGCAGCATCCAGGTCAGCCGGGTCGAGGACCACGCGCAGCTGCGGGCCGCCTACCGGGCGATCGCCGAGGACGCCCAGTACGTCTTCGACCAGCCCGAGGACGGCCGGGCCCTGCTGGAGGAGTACCTCGACGGGCCCGAGTACTCCGTCGAGGGGTACGTCCACCGCGGTGCGGTCGTGGTCGTCTCGGTGACCCGTAAACTGCTCGGCGCCGAACCGTACTTCGTCGAGCTCGGCCACGTCGTCCAGGCGGACCTCGCCCCCGACGTCCGGGCCGGAGTCGTCGCCTACACCGCGGACGCGATCACCGCGCTCGGCATCACCCTCGGCCTCTTCCACGCCGAGGTGCGGATCACCGCCGACGGTCCGGTGCTGATCGAGGTCGGGGCCCGGTTGGCCGGCGACCGGATCGCCGAACTCATCCACCTCGCCACCGGGGTGTCGCTGCGGCACATCGCCGTGGCCGCGCACGCCGGGCTCGACCGGGAGCCCGCCGAGGCCGTCGGCCGGCCGGTGGCCCGCTACGCCGGGATCCACTTCTTCACCGCGCCCGGTCTGGAGGTGTTCCAGCGGGCCGAGGGCCTGGCGGAGGTCGAACGGCACCCCCGGGTGACCGAACTGCGGACGTACTACCAGCCCGGTGACGCCGTCCCCCCGGCCCGGGACCTCCGGTGCCGACTGGGCCACGTGATCTACACGGCGGAGTCGGCGGAGGAGGAGGCCGAGCTGCGGGCCGGGTTCGCGGCGGCCGTCCGGTTCAGCTGACGAGTCGTCAATTCAGCGGTGCCGCCCGGAGGTTCTGCTCGGGCGGAAGAGCAACGGGGGAGAGGGACCATGGAACTGGTACTGCACGAGGTGGACCTGCCGCTGCGGCACCCGTTCGGGACGGTGCACGCCACGGTGGCCGTGCAGCAGAGCCTGATCGTCGAGCTGCGGGACGGCGAGCACCGGGGCTTCGGCGAGGCCGCCGGGTTCACCTTCTTCGGGCTGTCGCTGTCGGACGTCCGGGGATCGCTGGAGCGGGCCCGGTCGGCCATCGAGGCCGACCGGGTGGACGATCCGGCGGCCTTCTGGAGCCGGGTGTCGAAGCTGCTGGACAACAGCTTCTCGCTCTGCGCCCTGGACCAGGCCGCCCACGACCTGTGGGGGAAGCGCCTGGGCGCGCCGGTCTGGCGGCTCTGGGGGCTGACCGCGGACCGGCTCCCGGTCAGCGACTACTCGATCGGCATCGACACCGTCGACCGCATGGTCGCCAAGATGAACGAGTTCCCCGGCTGGCCGGTCTACAAGATCAAGCTCGGCACGCCCGACGACATCGAGATCGTCCGCGCCCTGCGCCGGCACACCGACGCGGTCTTCCGGGTCGACGCCAACACCGGCTGGACCGCCGAGCAGACCATCCGGAACTCTGCCGAACTGCGCAAGCTGGGCGTCGAGTTCATCGAGCAGCCGCTCCCGGTCGAGCAGTGGGAGGAGCAGCGGCAGGTCCACCGGGAGTCCGAGCTCCCGGTGGTCGCGGACGAGAGCTGCCTGACCGAGGACGACGTCGAGCGCTGCGCCGAGGTCTTCCACGGGGTGAACATCAAGCTGGCCAAGTGCGGCGGCCTGACGCCCGCCCGGCGGATGATCGCGAAGGCGCGGGAGTCGGGCCTCACGGTGATGGCCGGCTGCATGGCCGAATCGACCGTCGGCATCTCCGCCATCGCCCAACTGCTGCCGCTGCTCGACCACGCGGACCTGGACGGCGCGCTGCTGCTCGCCCGGGACGTCGCGGACGGCGTCCGGCTGGACCGCGGGCGGGCCGTGCTGCCCGCGGAGAACGGCACCGGCGTCACCTGGCTCGGCGCCGGGGTGCCGAGTTGACCCGGACCACCGGCGCCGCCGCCGACTCCACCACGGAACCGGCCCCGGCCCCGACCCCGGCCGCAGCAGGCCGGTCGGGTCGCTGGGGCATGCCGTCGATCGCCGGGCGTGGCCGGCTGCTGGCCGCCTCCGCCGTGGACGCCACCGGGAACGGGCTGTTCCTCGCCTTCGAGGTCGTCTACTTCCTGCGGCAGACCGGCCTCCCGCTGACCCAGGTGGGTCTCGCCCTGACCCTGACGCACGTGCTCTCCCTCCCGGTGCCGACCCTGGTCGGCTCCCTGGTGGACCGCTTCGACCCGCGCCGGGTGGCGGTGCTCGGGAACGCCGTCTCGGCCCTCGGCTTCGCGGGCTGCCTGGCCGCGCACTCCTTCTGGCAGGTGGTCGCGGCCGGCCTGGTGGTCCAGATCGGCATCAACAGCTACTGGACCTGTAGCGGCTCGCTCGTCGCGCTGGCCGCCGGGCCGGGCGAGCGGACCAGGTGGTTCGGCCTGATCAGGGCGCTGCGCAACGCCGGGATCGGCCTCGGCGGAGCCGTGTCGGCCCTCGCCGTCGGCCTCGGCGGAGCCGGATCGGTGCGGTGGCTGGTGGTGGCGAACATCGCCAGCTTCCTCGCCTCGGCGGTCCTGATCGCCGGCTGGCGGCCGCCGGCCGGCGGCCCGGTCACCGCGGCGGACGCCGAACCGGAGGCCGCCGGCGGCTATCTGACGGTCCTCCGGGACCGCACCTTCCTGGGCGTGCTGGCCGCCAACCTGGTCTTCGTGCTCGCCGCGCTGGTCCTGAACGTGCTGCTCGCCGTCTTCCTGGTGCGGGGGCTGCACCAGCCCGCCTGGATGGCGGCCCTGCTGCTCACCTGCAACACCCTGGTCGTCACCCTGCTCCAGACCGCGGTGGCCGGGCGGGCCGAGAGCCTGCCACGGGCCCGGGTGATCCGCGCGGCGGCGCTGCTGTACGCGCTGGCCTTCGGCGGCTTCGGCGGACTGCTCGCCGCCCCGGGCTGGGCGGTGCTGCCCGGACTGCTGCTCGCGATCCTGGTCTACACGCTGGCGGAGATGCTCCAGTCCCCGCTGATGACCGAGCTCGCCGTGGCCCTGGCGCCGGAGCGGCTCCGCGGGCGGTACCTGGCCCTGGTCCAGTCGACGTGGAGCCTCGGGGGCGCCGCGGCCCCGGTGCTGTTCTCCGTCCTGATGGCCCGGGGGCCGTGGTGGCCCTGGGTGTCGCTGGTGGTCCTGAACCTGCTGGTGCCGGCCGCCCTGGCCGGCCTCGACCGCCGCGTCGCCCCCGAGCCGACCTGACCCTGAAGCCCTGAAGCCCTGAAAGTCCTGAAGCCCCGAAGTCCTGAAAGCCCTGAAGGAAGACCCACCATGAAGAAGCTGTTGCTGATCGAAGGCAACGGGGTGGCCGGTGAGGACCTCATCGACGCCGCCCGGGAGCACGGCGCCGAGGTCCACGTCGCGACGCACCAGGACCTCTACGAGAAGTACCGCCCCGAGCTGATCGCGAAGACCGCGGGCGTGGTGCTGACGGACTTCTCCGCGCCCGAGGCCGCCGTCGCGCAGCTGGCCGGGTACTGCGCCGACACCGGCATCTCCGGCGTCATCTGCGGCTGGGAGTTCCTCTCGCCGGTCGCCACCAAGCTGGCGGCCGCCGCCGGGCTGCCCGGCAACGACCCGGCGCGGGCGGACGCCTGCCGCAACAAGCGCCTGATGAGCCTGGCCTTCGAGGAATACGGCGTCCCCGCGCCCGCCACCCTGGTGGTCGACTCGCTGGACTCCGCGCTCGACCGGATCGCCGAACGCGGGTTCGCCTTCCCCCTGGTGGTCAAGCCCGCGGAGAACGCCGGATCGGTGGGCGTCACGGTGGTCGAGGCCGCCGACGGCCTCGCCGCGGCCTTCCGGCTGGCCACGAGCCAGCCGATGGAGATTCCGCACCGGATCGCCCTGGAGACCACCGTCGTCATCCAGGAGTACGTCGAGGGGCGGGAGTTCAGCGTCGAGACGATCGTCTTCGAGGGGAAGTTCCACCACCTCGCCGTCACCGAGAAGTTCACCACCACCGGCGCGACCCGGGCCGAAATCGGGCACACCACGCCGGCCGACCTCGACCCGGCCGACCGGGACGCCCTGGTCGGAGCGGCCGAACAGGCGCTGGTGGCGCTCGGCTTCCACAACGGCGTCGCCCACGCCGAGATCAAGCTCACCCCGGGCGGCCGGGCCAAGGTGATCGAGGTCGGCGCGCGGCCGCCGGGCGACCACATCCTGAAACTGGTCCGCCACGCCACCGGCGTGAGCGAGGCCCGTGCCTACGTCCAGGTCGCGCTGGGCGAGGAACCCACCGTCGACGGCGACCGGTCCGCGGCCGCCGCGATCCGGTTCCTGGCCCCCGACCGGGCCGGCACCGTCCGGCGGATCGGCCCCGTGCCGGACTCGCCCGCGGTGCTGGCCAGCACCTGGTACGTCGGCGTCGGCGACCAGGTCGACCACGCGCTCGACAACGCCACCAGGCTCGGCTTCGTCATGCTGACCGCCGCCACCGCCGCCGAGGTCAACGCCCTCGCCGACGAGATCGTCCACGCCGTCCAGGTGGAGATCGGCTAGCCGCCCGGCGACCCGGCCCACCCGTTTCACCCCCTCTCCCAAGGAGCAACCCATGTCCACCGCACCCCAGTTCTCCGTCATCGGCGGCGGCGTCGTCAACGAGGTCCTCGACGACCCGAAGACCATCGTCGACATCGTCCGCCGCGCCTACATCGCGCACGGCGAGCAGCAGAGCGTCAACCCGCCGAGCTACTTCCTGCGCTTCCCGGACCGCCCGGACTCGCGGATCATCGCCCTCCCGGCCTCCATCGGCGGCGACTTCGGCGTCGACGGGATCAAGTGGATCTCCAGCTTCCCCGGCAACATCACCTCCGGCCTGCCCCGTGCCTCGGCCGTCCTGATCCTCAACGACCACGAGACCGGCTACCCGTTCGCCTGCCTGGAGAGCTCGATCATCTCCGCGACCCGCACCGCCGCCTCGGCCGCGCTGGCCGCCGCCGAGCTGCACGCCGGCCGGGACACGCCGCGCACCGTCACCTTCTTCGGCACCGGCCTGATCGCCCGGTACATCGAGAAGTACCTGCACGGCAGCGGCTTCACCTTCGACCAGGTGACCATCTTCGACACCGACGCCCGCTACGCCGAGGGCTTCCGCAGCTACCTCACCGGCCAGGGCCGGGAGGGCGAGATCGGCATCGCCGAGACCGCCGAGGAGGCCGTCCGCGCCTCCGACCTGGTGGTCTTCGCCACCACGGCGGGCACCCCGCACGTGCACGAGCTCTCCTGGTTCGCGCACAACCCGGTGGTGCTGCACATCTCGCTGCGTGACCTCTCGCCGGAGATCATCCTCGGCTCCACCAACATCGTCGACGACGTCGAGCACTGCCTGAAGGCCGACACCTCGCCGCACCTGGCCGAACAGGCCACCGGCAACCGCGAGTTCATCGCCGGCACGCTCTACGACGTGCTCCAGGGCACGGTCGAGCTGCCGACCGACCGGCCGCTGGTCTTCTCGCCGTTCGGCCTCGGCGTCCTCGACCTCGCGGTCGGCAGCACCGTCTACCGCGAGGCCCTGCGCCGCGGCCTGGCCGCCCCGGTGGAGAACTTCTTCCACGACCTCAGCCGCTACGCCTGAGCCGTAGGGCACCGCACCAGCACCAGTAACAGCACCAGAACGCACCGCACGAACAGAACGAGAAACACGAACGTGAACACCGAGTCCCAGCCCGTCGTCCTGATCGCGGACCCACTGCCCGCCGAGACCGTCGCCGGGCTCGGCCCCGGCTTCGACGTGCGGCACTGCGTCGGGGCGGACCGCGAGGAACTGCTCGCGGCCGTCCCGGCCGCCGACGCCCTGATCATCCGCAGCGCCACCCGGGTCGACCGGGAGGTGCTGGCCGCCGCGCCCCGGCTGCGGATCGTCGCCCGTGCGGGCGTCGGCCTCGACAACGTCGACGTCGCGGCCGCGGCCGAGGCCGGGGTCGCCGTCGCCAACGCGCCGGAGTCCAACATCACCAGCGTGGCCGAGCTGACCGTCGGTCTGATCATCGCCGCGCTGCGCCGGATCCCGGCCGCGGACGCCTCCGTCCGGGCCGGCGCCTGGCAGCGCTCCGCCTTCACCGGCTCGGAGCTCGCCGGCAAGACCGCCGGCATCCTCGGCTTCGGGCGGATCGGCCGGCTGGTCGCCCGCCGGCTGGCCGCCTTCGACATGCGGATCGAGTGCCACGACCCGTACGTGACCGCCGAGGCCGCCGCCGAGCACGGCGCCCGCAGCGTCCCGCTGGACGAGCTGATGCGCGGCGCCGACGTGCTCACCGTCCACCTGCCGCGCACCCCGGAGACCGTCGGCATCGTCGGCGAGGCCGAACTGCGGCTGGCCAAGCCCACCCTGCTGCTGGTCAACACCGCGCGCGGCGGCATCGTCGACGAGACCGCGCTCGCCGCGGCGCTCAAGGAGCAGCGGATCGGCGGCGCCGCGCTGGACGTCTTCGGGATCGAGCCGCCGCTCGGCTCGCCGCTGGTCGGGCTGGACAACGTCCTGACCACCCCGCACATCGGCGCCGGGACGCGCGAGGCGCAGCTGCGGGCCGGCCAGGACGCCGTCCGCGCCGTCCGGGACGCCCTGCTCGGCTAGAGCTTGTCCGGCCAGGCCCCGTCGCCCCGGCCCGCACGGCCGGGGCGACGGGGGTCCTCGCTCTGGTGCGCGATATTCGCTGCCCCCTGTCGGTGTTCGCCCCTAAGGTGCATCCCAGCCGACCTGGGAGAAGAATTCGTGAGCCAGACCTTTCGCGTCGATCTGCGGGGGATCGTCGACCTGCTGAGCCATCACCTGTACACCAGCCCGCAGGTGTACGTCCGTGAGCTGCTGCAGAACGCCGTCGACGCGATCACCGCCGCCCGGCACGGCGAGGAGGGCTCCACGCCGGTCGGCCGGATCGCGATCTCCTCCGGCGAGGCCGCCGGCGACGGCTCCCTGACGATCAGCGACAACGGCATCGGCCTCGGCGAGGCGCAGGTGCACGAGCTGCTCGCGACCATCGGGCGCAGCTCCAAGCGGGACGACCTGGGCTTCGCCCGGCACGAGTTCATGGGCCAGTTCGGCATCGGGCTGCTCTCCTGCTTCATGGTCTCCGACGCCATCGAGGTGGTCACCCGCCGGGCGGGGGAGCCGACCGTGCTCTGGCACGGCCGCTCCGACGGCAGCTACACGGTGGCGCCCGCGCCCGCCGACCAGCAGCGCCCGGAGGCCGGGACGACGGTCACACTGCGCCCCCGCCCGGGGTGCGAGCACCTGCTGACCCGCCGCGCGGTGACCGAACTGGTCGCCCACTACGGCGCCCGGCTGCCCCAGCCCGTCACCGTGGACGGCGAGCTCGTCACCGGCGGCCCGGCGCCCTGGGACCGTCCGGACGAGGAGAGCGGGGCCGAGCGGCGGGCCCGGCTGGAGGCGTACTGCGCGGAGGTCTTCGGCTTCACGCCCTTCGACGTGCTCGACGTCGCCACCGCGGAGGCCGGTCTGCGCGGCGTCGCGTTCGTCCTGCCGATGCCGGCCAACCCGGCCGTCCCGGCGGCGCACCGGGTCTACCTGAAGCAGATGCTGCTGGCCGAGGGGGCGGAGCGGCTGCTGCCGGAGTGGGCCTTCTTCGTGCGCTGCGTGGTGGACACCGCGGAGCTGCGGCCCACCGCCAGCCGCGAGGCGCTGTACGAGGACTCCCTGCTGGCGGCGACCCGCGACGCGCTCGGCGACCAACTGCGCGGCTGGCTGGTCCGGTTGAGCGTGCAGGAGCCGGCCCGGCTGCGGGCCTTCCTGCGGGTGCACCACCTGGGCGTGAAGGCGCTGGCCCTGCACGACGACGAGATGCTGCGGCTGGTCGCCGAGTTCTGGCCGATGGAGACCAACGTCGGACCGCTCACCCTGGCCGAGTTCACCGCCCGGTACGGGCTGCTGCGCTACACCCCGCAGCTGGACGAGTTCCGCCAGCTGGCGCCGGTGGCCGCCGCGCAGGGGCTCGCCGTGGTCAACGCGGGCTACGTCTACGACGCCGAGCTGATCGACCGGTTCGCCGGCGTGGAGCGGGAGGTGGAGGTCGAGCAGCTGCGCGCCGGGGACCTCACCACCCACCTCCAGCGGCTGGACCCGGCCGAGGAGCAGGCGCTGGTGCCGTTCCTGGCGGTGGCCGACCGGGTGCTGTCCCGGCTGGGCTGCGACCTGCTGGTGCGCTCCTTCGAGCCGGCCGGCCTGCCCGCGCTGTACCTGCTGGACGACGACACCGCCTTCCAGCTGGACGTCCGCGCCACCCGGGAGCAGGTCGACGACACCTGGGCGGCGATCCTCGACACCTTCCGCAGCGAGGTCGAGCCCCGGCCCCGCCTCGTCCTCAACCACCGCAACCCGCTGGCCCGGCAGGTGCTCGCGCTGGCCGAACCGGAGCTCCAGGCGATGTGCCTGGAAGGCCTGTACGTGCAGGCCCTGCTGCTCGGCCACCACCCGCTGCGCCCGGCCGACACCGCGGCGCTCAACCAGTCCTTCCTCGGCCTGATCGGCCGGGCCGTCTCCGGGGGCGTGCAGTGAGCCGTACCGAGCAGCAGGTCCGCGAGCTCTACCGCAACGTCCGGGGCATGCCGGCCGGCCAGGCGAAGTTCGCCGCCCTGGAGGAGGTGATCCGGCACGCCGACGCCCTCGGCCTGGTCGAGTTCGCCTTCGACGTGCGGATGGAGGCCACCCGGGTGTTCGTGCACGGCGGGGTGCCGGCCAAGGCCTTCCTCACCTTCTCCTGGTGCCTGGCCGCCTACGACCGCGAGCCGGGGCGCTTCGCCGGGCACCACGAGCACTCGCTGCTCTGGCAGTTCAAGTGGATGATCTACAACGCCTACCAGTTCCCGGAGATCCCGCTGGCCCGGACGGCGGAGCTGATGGACGACATGGAGCGGCGGTACCGGCGGGGCGGCCACAGCATGCACGCCGTCCTCCAGCACCGCGGGCTGCTGGCGGAGAGCCTGGGCCGGCTGGAGGAGGCCCAGGAGTACTACCAGCAGATGGCGCTCACCTCGCGGGACTCGCTCTCCGACTGCTCCGGCTGCGTCCCGAGCAGCCAGGTCCGCGCCCTGGTCGCGCTCGGGCGGGACGAGGAGGCGATCCGGGTCGGCGAGCCGGCCCGCCGTTCGGGCTGCTCCGAGCAGCCGCAGTGGGTCAACTCCGAGCTGCTGCTGCCCTACCTGCGGACCGGCCGCGGCACCCAGGCGGTCGAGGCGCACCGGGTGGCGTACCGGTGCGTCCGCGACCGGCCGCACCACCTGGGCGAGCTGGCGCTGAACGTGCGGTTCTGCGCGCAGAGCGGGAACCCGGGGCGCGGGCTCGACCTGATCGAGCGCCACCTGAGCTGGCTGGAGCGGCCGCGCAGCCCGCTGAGCGAGATGGAGTTCGCGGCGGCGGCCGTGGCGGTGCTGGCCGAGGTCGAGGCCCGGGGCGAGGGCGGGCGGCTGCTGCGCTTCCCGACCGTCGACGGCGGGCGGCGCCCGGACACCCGGGTGGACCAGCTGGCCGCGGAGCTCCGGGTGCGGGCGCTGGCGACGGCGGCCCGGTTCGACGCCCGCAACGGCAGCGGCTACCAGAGCGACCGGATCCGGGAGTGGATGAGCGCCGGGCCGATCGGCGAGCCGGTGTCGCTCTCCCCGGCCGATCGGGACCTGACCGTGGGCGCCGACGAGCGGATCCGCCACCTGTTCGCGCAGGTCGGGGCGCACCTCTCGGCCGGGCGGCCGGTCGAGGCGGCCCGCGCCCGGGCGGTGGTGGCCGCGGAGCTGCTGGAGGAGGAACGGTTCGCCGAGGCGGTGGAGGCGGCCGAGGAGGCGGTCCGCGAGCTGGACCGGCTGGAGCTGGCGGCCGATGCCGCGGCCTGCCGCTGGCTGCTGGCCCGCGCCTACCGGGAAGTCGGTGAATGGCGGGCGGCCACTGCGGCGCTGCGGGAGCTGCTGGAGTCCGCGGCGGCCAAGACGTCCTGGGCGTCCTGGGCGTCCGCGGCCTCGTCGGCCGGGGGCGCTGGGCTCCCGCCGCGGCCCGAGCTGGAGGCCCGGTTCGGCAAGTGGCTGGGCTGGGGCTCGACCGAGGCACCGGTCTGGTTCCTGTCCGCGGCCCGGGGCTTCGCCGCCGCCGGGCGCACCGCTGACCGGCTGACCGCCCTCGCCGACGCGTTGAACCGTCAGCCGAGCGCCGATCCCGAGCCCGACTCCGGGCCGTTCGCGGAGCTGCTGGCCGAGATCCGCACCGCCCTGGACGGACTCCTCGGCGACGGGCCCGCGGCGGTCGACGACGGCCTCGTGCAGCCGGCCGCCGCCCTCCTGCGCGCCTACGCCTGCCACCTGGACTGCATCGACCGCCACCAGGAGACCGTCGACCGGCTGCGGACGGCCCGCACCCTCCTGGAGCGGCGGCCGTTCGCCGAGGCAGCCGGGGAGCTCGGCAACATCCTCACCGAACTCGCCGAGGCCCACCTGGCGCTCGACGCCCCCGAGGCCGCCGAGGAGGCGGCCCGGGCGGCGATAGCCCTGCTGGGCGACCCCCAGAAGGCCTGGACCGAGGCGATCGTCCTGGTCCGCGCCCTCCGGGCCCGTGGCGCGGACGAGGAGGCCGCCGAGGCGATGGAGCTGTACGAGGTGGACGAGGACGACCTGGGCGAGGACGGGGACGACTGACGCCCCTGGGGAGGCTGCCCGGTGCGGCCTCCCCGGCGGGCTCAACGCTCCCGTTCAGCGTTCCCGTTCAGCGCACCCGGCCGCGCGCCTTCAGCGGCGTGGCCGGGAGCGCGGGGGCGGGCACCCGGGCGCCGGCGTAGCCGTGGACGGTGCCGAAGCGGTCGCTGGTCATCCAGTCCGCACGAGCTCGGGCGATGTCCTCGTTCGACCGGCCGATGAAGTTCCACCACATGACGATCTTCTCGTCGAAGGGTTCCCCGCCGAGCAGCAGCAGCGAGCCGTCGGTCAGGGCACGCAGCGGCAGCTCGCGCCGCCCGCTGCCCAGGTAGAGCATCGAGCCCGGTTCGAGCCGGACGCCGTCCACCTCGGTGAGGCCGGCCATGGTGAGCACGGCGTACTCGAAGTCCGGTTCGACCGGGACGCGGGCCGAGCTGCCCTCGCGCAGCGTCAGGTCGACCCCGACCAGCGGGGTGTGGACGGTGCCGGGGGAGGTGGCGCCGTCGACGGTGCCGAGGATGACGGTGCCGTGCAGGCCGTCGGCGGTCACCACCGGCAGGTCCGGGTGGTGCTCGAAGCGGGGCTCGGTGTGCCGGTGGGCGTCGGGCAGGGCGACCCAGAGCTGCGCGCCGTGCAGCAGACGGGCGTGCGGGCGGGGGGACTCCTCGGAGTGCGAGATGGCCCGGCCGGAGGTCATCAGGCCCAGTTCCCGCGCGCGGACGGTCTGCAGGCTGCCGAGGCTGTCGCGGTGCAGCACCGAGCCCTCGTGCAGCCAGCTGACCGTCTGGAGGCCCATGTGCGGGTGCGGCGGGACCTGCATACCGGGCTCGTCGGCGATGTCGTCCGGGCCGTAGTGGTCGACGAAACACCAGGCGCCGACCATCCGGCGGCCCAGGTTGGGCAGCAGCCGGCGCACCACGGTGTTGCCGCCGAGCGCGGTCTCGCGGGGTTCCAGCAGCTCCCGGACGGGGCCGCCCGGGACGTCCGCGCGTCCGCCGCGCAGGGTGGCGGGGACGGCCTCGGGGGCGGGCGGGGCGAGGTCACTCATGACGGGCGGACTCCTCTGCGCTGGACGGGCCGGTGCTCCTGTCGGCGGGGCGTGCCGGATGGCGGTCCGCGGGGACGATCGGGGTGTTGCCGGACACCGCCCGGGTGACCGGGGTGCGCTCGGCGATGTCCAGCAGCCGGGCGCGCTGGGCGTCGTCCAGGTCGCCGAGCAGGTCGATGCGCCGGGTGATCCGGGCGGCGTGGTCGGCGCCCTTCTCGTAGCCGAGGTGCACCCGGACGGTCTCCAGCCGCCACTGCTTGCGCTGGGCGTACATCCGCAGGGTGATCGCGGTGCACGAGCCGAGCGCGGAGAGCAGCAGGCCGACCGGGGTGGTCGCGGTGTCCGCGCCACCGGCCGAGGCCGGTTCGTCGGCGGTGAGGCGGTGGCGGCCGGAGCGGATGTCGACCCGGTAGTCCTCGGCGGTGCTGGTGGCGACCACGGCGGCGGACCGGACGTACCCCTCGGCGACCGCCGGGGCGGCCGGGTCGGCGCTCACAGGCCGAACCGGGTGCGCTGCGCCTGCGGCACCAGCTCGGCGTACTCGGGGTGCTTGCCGATCCAGCCCCGGATGAACGGGCAGTAGGGGAGGACGGCGAGGCCCTGCTCCCGGGCGCTGTCGAGGGCGGAGCGGGCCAGGGTGCCGGCCAGGCCGCGGCCGCCGAAGGCCGGGTCGATCTCGGTGTGGATGAACGCGATCTCGTTCTCGTAGCGGTGGTACTCGGCGAAGCCGGCGAGGGCGCCGTCCTCGGTGATCTCGAACCGCGACTGCTCGGGGTTGTCGGTCACAGTGGTCGTCATCGTTACCTCCGGGTGTCCGGGCCGCGGGTGGTGGCCCGCTGTCGACATTAGTTTATCCTTCAACTAGATGTCGATCAACCCTCCCCCGATCATGCCCGCAGGTGGGCCGGCGCCGCGAGGACCCCTCGCCACGGAAGGCCCGGAATCCGCCCTCGATGGGCGGATTCCGGGCAGGTGGGGTCGGAGCTCGGCACGGCCGTTCCGGCCGGCTGCTCCTTACGGTGCGGTCGCGTAGCAGAAGAAGTGGGCCTGCCGGGTGGTGGTCGCGCCGGTGCCCAGGTCGGTCACGGTCACCTGCACGCTGGCTGCGTAGTTGATGCGACACTTGCCGTCGGCGGAGTCGGTGGTGGTGCCGGAGACGAAGCCGGCGTTCTGCACCGCCGTCCAGTTGTAGCCGTAACTCCCGCTGCCACCACTGGCGATGGCGCCACAGGAGAACGTGCCGTAGCCGGAGTCGCAGAACGCGGTGACGCTCGGCGCGGTGGCCGCCTGCGCGGGGGTGGCCAGACCGAGGGTGGCCAGCGCGAGCAGCGGCGCCGCGAGGGCCGCCAGCCGGCGGGCCCGGGGCTGGAGTGCGGACCTGATCATCGAACCTCCTGGGAACGGGTGTTCACTTTCGGGGCGGTCCGACTGTGCAGTGATCACCGAGGGGCCCACAAGCCCAAGGTTGACGGAGCCTGGACAAGCTACGTCCGGATCAGTAGTGCCGCACCGGCAGTTCGGCGTGGTCGGGGCGAACTGCCGGTGACAACACCGGGGTCCACCCCGACGGCCCGGTTCAGATCCGGCCGAGGAAGGCGAAGCCGGCCTCGGTGACGGCCTGGCGCACCTGCTCCTCGTCGAGTTCGCGCCCGGTGGCCAGGGTCAGGGTGACCCGGCCGGCCTTGGCGTCGGCCGCCGCCTCGGTGACGCCGGGCAGGCCCGACAGTCCGGCGCTGACCGTCCGCTCGCAGTGGCCGCAGCTCATGCCGTCGACGGCGAAGGTGGTGGTGGGCTCGGTGGTGGTGGACATGCGGGTGCCTCCGGTGCGGGGGTGGATCGACGTGATCAGCCCACGACAGCGCACGGGCGGGGCGCCGGCCCAGCGGCACGCCGTCCGGGTGACACCATCGAGTGGACCCGGGAACCGATCGGGCCGCCCGCCCGACTACGCGCCGGAGACCGAGGCGGCGGCACCAACGCTCCCCGGTTCGGGCCGTTGGCCGTTGAATGAAGCCGCACCGAATTCTCCAGGATATTTCTGGCTTGTGGGCCTCGCGTCGTCCATCGACGCGAGGCCCACAAGATGCTGAGGACAGTGACGTCAGTCAACGGATGACCATCGACTCGTCACCGAAATCTGCGATTATCTTGAGACGTCCCCCGAGAGCGGCGACATAGGCCGCGAGAGTGCTGATCTCGCTGCGCTCCAAGTCGCCCTTCTCGATGACGGAAACTCGCGACTGGCTGACCCCCATGTGAGCGGCGAGCGCAGCCTGTGTGAGGTGCTGGCGCTTGCGGATCTCGGCCAGCCGATACGCGCGAACCTCGGCTCGCAGGACCTCGGTGCGCTCGTCAATGTCGCGCTGTTCCTCGTCGCTGAAGTCGAGTAGGCCCTTCAGCTCCTCCCAGGAACTGGTTTCTGGATCTCCTTGTGGCGTCTGGTGGCGGGACATGAGCGTCACCTCTGATGTGTGGATCTTCGCGGCTGGTCAGACCTGTGGGTCGGCATTGGCGGGGATAGCCGTGACGTGTTGCGCGTGGCGTTGGCAAGTCAATCTAGCTGGCTCATGACTTGAGCCGGTTGAGGTGTTCCTCGTAGACGGAGTCGGCGAGCGGCACATTGGCCTTGTACCACCCGTCCCAGTCTCCTGCCTTAGCGACTCCGGCCCGTTGGTGTGCTCCGGGTGGCGTAGTGGGGGGACGCTCGGGAGGGTTGTGGGCGGGGGTGTGGCTTGCGGGGGGTGAGTGGGGATCGGGAGGGTGGGGGGTCCCCGTTGTCGTGGTCCGAAAGCGGGTCTCCATGCCCTCCCCGTTGCCCCGGGGCGCCGAGCGGCGTCCCCGTCTGCGTGTCCGGCCCGTTCGGCGGGTGCCGGTTCCGCGGCCGACGAGTCGGCGCCGTGAGGAGGTTGCGGGGGCGCAGGCCTGGATCGGGGGGAGCCGGTGGCGGCTGGTGGTGCAGGTGGTGGTGATCGCCGCGATCTGTGCGGCGGGCATCGGGCTGTACCTCAACGAGCGGACCAGCCGGGAGCGGGAGCAGTTCGCCGGGCCGGCGGCCGGGGCGGACTACCTGCTGCTGGAGGTGGTCGTGCAGCGGGTCGATCCGGGGGGACTGTCGATGGCGACGAAGGTGCTGGCCCAGCCGCAGGGGGCGTTGGCCGCGCCGGACAGTCCGTTGGCCCCGGCCGTGGACCTCCAGGTGGAGACGACCTCGCTGGAGCACGCGGCGCTGAGGTTCCCGGCCCGGCAGCGGATCGGGGTGGAGAACGTGCCGTTCAGCCTGCTGACCGGGCGGGTCTCGGACTACCCCTTCGACCGCTACCAGTCGCTGGTCGGCTTCGTGGCCACCGCCGGGGACCGCCCGGTGCCGGTGCGGCTGGAGCTGATCAACGCCGATCCGTTCTTCGTGCTGCGCAACGGCGGCGAACAGGCCGAGGAGGGCTCGGTCCTGGTGACGGAGCGGCTGAGCCGCTCGCGCAGCACCTTCATCCTCGCCTGGTTCATGATCGTGGCGATGTGGGCGCTGGCGCTGGCCGTCCTGACGGCCGCCTGGCTGATCACGGCGCAGCGCCGCGGGCTGGTCTGGCCGGCCCTGGGGTGGATGGCGGCGACGCTGTTCGCGCTGGTGGGGATGCGCAACGCGGCGCCCGGGAACCCGCCGATCGGCTCGCTGCTGGACTACGCGGCGTTCTTCTGGGCCGAGGCGTTGATCGCGGTCGCGCTGACCGCGGTCGTGGTGCGCGGCTCCCGGGTCGAACTGCGGAAGAGCCGGGCGCCGCGCTGACGCTCAGCCCTGCCCGGCGACCCGCTGAGCCGAACGGGTGAGGGCGGGGCCGGTGGGCGGCTCCAGCGGTCGCGGGCGGGGGCCGTGGGCGGCATGATCGACCGGGCCGAGGGACGGGAGGTGGGCGACGTGATCCGTGGGGTCCACCTGGAGGCCCAGTGGCGGCGGGAGGCGCTGCGGACCAACCTGTGGGTCGTGCCGATCCTGGAGGTGGTGCTCGCCGGGGCGCTGTTCGCGGTCACCTGCACGCTCGACCGGGCCGACTACCACGGGGACATCGACCTGCCGGCCTGGGTGATCAGCGGCACCGCCGACACCGCCCGGCAGATCCTCGCCGCGATCGCGGCCGCGCTGATCACCGTGGTCGGCGTGGTGTTCTCGATCATGATCGTGACGCTGACGCTGGCCTCCACCCAGTTCGGGCCCCGGATGCTGCGCACCTTCATCCGGGACCGCCCCACCCAACTGACCCTGGGCACCTTCGTCGGCACCTTCGTCTACGCGATCCTCTCGCTGGTGGTGATCGGACCGGACAAGCACGGCGACTTCGTCCCGCACCTGTCCATCACCGTCTGCATGGCGCTGGTACTGGCCGACCTGGCGGTGCTGATCTACTTCATCCACCACATCGCCACCTCCATCCAGCTGCCCCGGGTGATCGCGAGCATCGCGGCGGAGCTCTCCGAGGCGATCGAGGCGGGCGCGGGCGAGCCGGAGTCACCGGGCGGGGTGGCGGCGGGGCCGTCCGCGGCCGAGCTGCACGCCCGGCTGGACACCGCGGGCGCGGCCGTTCCGGCGCCGGCCAGCGGCTACCTCCAGTTCGTCCGGCACGGGACGCTGGTGCGGATGGCCACCGAGCTCGACGCGGTGATCCGGCTGGACCACCGGCCGGGGCACTTCCTGGTCCAGGGCCACCAGCTGGCCACCGTCTGGCCCGCCGAAGCGGCGCCCGAGGTGGCGCGCAGCTTCGCCCGGGCCCACGTCACCGGCTCGACCCGCACGCTCGCCCAGGACATCGCCTTCGCCGTCGACCAGCTGGTCGAGATCGCCATCCGGGCGCTCTCGACCGCCGTCAACGACACCTTCACCGCCCTGACCTGCATCGACTGGCTCGGCGAGGGCCTGTGTCGGATCGCCGCAAGCTGGCACCCGGACCCGGTGCACCGGGACGCGGCCGGACACATCCGGGTGATGACCGCGCCGGTGAGCTACGAACGGCTGGTCCAGCGGGCCTTCGAGAAGATCCGCCAGGCCGCCGCCGGCATGCCGGCCGTACTGATCCGCCAGCTGGACGCGCTCGCCGAGATCATGGCGGAGACCAGGACCGAGGAGCAGCGCCCGGTGCTGCTGGCCCAGGCCGAGATGATCGAACGCCTCAACCGGGAGTCGGTGCCCGAGGCGGCCGACCGCGCGGACGTCCACCGTCGCTACCTGGCCGTGCTGGCCGCCCACGCGGCGATGACCGGACGGGGCTGAGGGCCGGCCGGTGGGCGGACCGGCCCTCGGCGCCGCTCAGACGTAGCGGCGGTTGCCCTCGCCGTCGAGCGGGGACCACCACTGGTCGTAGTTGGTGGAGCCGTCCCCGAAGAAGCCCGCGTGGCCCTCGACGATCAGGCCGTCCTCCCAGCGGAAGACCTGGACGCCGCGGGCGTCCAGGACGTCGTACGGGGAGGTGCTGCCCTCGGGGGCGCCGGGGCGGACGGCGCGCACCTGGACGACGTCCATGTTCTCGTTGCCGCTGATCATCGAGGTGACCAGCTCGACCTCGAAGTTGCCGCCGGCGGCCGCGGTGAGGGCGCGGCGGAAGGCGAGCAGCGCGTCCAGGCCGACGTGCCGGCCGGCCTGCGCGTGGCGGCCGGGGACGGAGAAGCGGACGTCCTCGGACCAGTACTGGGCGGCCTCGGTGCGGTCGCAGGAGATCAGGGCGAGATAGGCCTTCTCGACCAGCTCGGGGGTGAGGTCGGGGGTGGGGTCGGTCATGGCTTCCGTGATGGGGTCGGTCGTGGCATCGGTCATGGCGTCGGCTCCGGTTCGTCGGACAGCAGGCCGGTCAGCCAGCTGTGTACGGCTTGGGCGGTGGGGTCGGCGTGCTCCTCCAGCAGCGAGAAGTGGTCGCCGGGGGTCTCCCGCACGGTGGCGGCGCCGAGCCAGGACGGTGCCGGGGGCGTGGTGCCGGGCAGCGGGTCGCCGGCGCGCAGGAAGAGGGTGGGGGCGGTGACGGTTCCGGGGGTCCAGTCCTCGAAGACCCGGAAGTAGCCGCCCATCGCGGTGAGCGAGTGCCCGTCGGCGGCCCCGGCGGCTTCGGCCAGCTCGCCGCGGCGGGCGAACAGGCCGTCGGTGAAGGCGGTCGCCAAGGCCTCGTCGGTGTCCTGTTGCCGGTAGGTGTCCAGCAGCACCAGGGCCCGCGGGCGGTGGCCGGCGGCCTCCAGCCGGGCGGCCACCGCGTGGGCGACCCAGCCGCCGGAGGAGTAGCCGAGCAGGGCGACGGGCGCGCCGCCGCCGGCCCGCAGGACGGCGGCGGTCTGGACCGCGACGACGGCCTCCAGGTCGGCCGGGAGCGGTTCGCCCGGCAGGAAGCCCGGGTTCGGCAGCGCCACCACCTCGCGCCGGCCGCGCAGCGCGCCCGCGAACCGGGCGAACTGGTGCGGTCCGGAGTGGGCGACGACGGCGGGCAGGCAGAGCAGCGCGGGGCCGCCCGGGCCTGACCCGGGGTCGGTCCCAGGGCCGGTCCGGGGCCCGGCCGCCAGCCGGACCGGCTGCGGGGGCCGGGCCAGGTCGGCGGAGGTGCGGAAGGACGGCAGGAAGCGGGAGGCCAGGCGCAGCAGCTCGATGCCCTCCAGGGTGCGGCCGGCCGCGCGGGCCTGGGTGAAGAGGGCGTGGACGGTCTGGGCCTGCGGGTCGGTCCGGGCCTGCCGGTCGGGTCGGGCGGGTTGGGCGAGTTGGCCGGTGCCGGGCGGGGGCGTGCGGTCGAGTTCGGTGCGCAGGTGGTCGACCAGCGCCGGGAGGGTGGGGTGGTCGAAGACCACGGTCGCGGCCAGCCGCAGGCCGGTGGCCGCGTCGAGGCGGTTGCGCAGTTCGACGGCGGTGAGCGAGTCGAGGCCCAGTTCGGGGAGCGAGTGGTGCTCGTCGACCGTCTCGGGGGAGGGGAACCCGAGCACCGCGGCGACCTCGGTGCGCACCAGGGCGGGCAGGTCGAGGCGTCCGTCGGGTGCCGGGGCGGCTGCCGGGGAGGGCGGGGACGGTTTCCAGGCCTGGTCCGGGCGGTGGACGAGCGGATGGACGACTGGGTGGACGACTGGGTGGACGAGCGGGCGGAGGAGCTCCGGGAGCGGCTGCTCCCCGGTGCCGGGCGCGGCCGGACCGGTACGGAGCGGGACCACCACCGCCTCGGGGCCGGCCAGCGCCGCGTCGAGCAGGGCGAGGCCCTCCGCGGGGGTGACCGCCCGGACACCGCCGCGGGCGGATCGCCGCAGCTCGGCCGGGCCGGCCATGCCGCCGCCGGCCTGGTCCCAGGGGCCCCAGGCGAGGGCGTGGGCAGGAAGGCCGAGGTGGCGGCGGTGCTGGGCGAGGGCATCCAGGAAGGTGTTGGCGGCGGCGTAGTTGGCCTGACCGGGGGCGCCGAGGACCCCGGCGGCGGAGGAGAACAGCACGAAGGCGGCGAGCTCCTGGTGCTCGGTCAGCTCGTGCAGGTGCCAGGCGGCCAGGGCCTTGGCGTGCAGGGTGCGGGCGAGCCGCTCCGGGGTCAGGTCGGCCACCAGGCCGTCGTCCAGGACGCCCGCGCAGTGGACCACGGCGGTCAGCGGGTGGTGCGCCGGGACGGTGGCCAGCAGACGCGCCAGGGCGGCGCGGTCGCCGACGTCGCAGCCGGCGACGGCGGCGGTGGCGCCGAGCTCTGCCAGGTCGGCGGCCAGCGCGGTCAACCGCGGGTCGTCGGCACGGCGGCCGACCAGCAGCAGGTGCCGCGCGCCGTGCACGGCGGCCAGGTGCCGGGCGGTCAGGCCGCCGAGGGCACCGGCGGCGCCGGTGACCAGCACGGTGCCCGCGGGGGAGAGGACCGGTGCGCCGCCGGGCGTGTGGGCACCAGGTGCGGGTGCGGGGGCCGGGGCGACGGGCTCCAGCCCGGGGGCGCGGGTCGCGCCGTCGCGGATCGCCAGCTGGGTGGCTCCCGCGGCGACCGCCGTCGGCAGCGCCTGCCAGGAGGCCTCGGTGCCGTCCACGTCCACCAGGGCGAAGCGGCCGGGGTGTTCGGCGGCGGCCGACCGCAGCAGGCCCCAGAGCGGGGCGTGCGCGAGGTCCGGGACGTCCTCGGTGGGCGCGGCCGCGACGGCCCGCCGGGTGAGCACGACCAGCCGGGAGTTCTTCCACCGGGGATCGGCCAGCCACGTCCGGACCAGCTCCAGTGCCCGCTCGACCGGGGCCCGGTCGTCGGGCCGGTGCGCGGCCAGGAACGGGGCGAGGACGACCGAGTCGGCCTCACCGGGCACGGCGGCCAGTTCGGCGGCCCGGCGGTAGGGCCCGGGCGGCGGGGTGTCGGCGGGGCCGAGCACCGTCCAGACGTGCACGTCCGGGGCGTCGGGCGTGGCGTCGAGCGGCGCCCAGGCGACCCGCAGCAGGGCGCGGGCGGCGGCGACCACCGGGGCGGCGGCCGGGCGCAGGGTCAGCGCCTCGACGGTGGCGACCGGCGCGCCGGCCGGGTCGGTCAGCTCGACGGCCACCGTGTCGGCGCCGTGCGGGGTCAGCCGGACCCGCAGCGCCCGGGCGCCGGTGCGGTGCAGCCGGACGCCACGCCAGGCGAACGGCAGCACCGCCGGCGCGGGCCGGCCGTCCCGGG
The DNA here is from genome assembly GCF_040302625.1 of Kitasatospora sp. NPDC097643. Lineage (NCBI taxonomy): Bacteria > Bacillati > Actinomycetota > Actinomycetes > Kitasatosporales > Streptomycetaceae > Kitasatospora > Kitasatospora sp. NPDC097643. The sequence continues at coordinate 77,713 of NZ_JBEOSA010000019.1, forward strand.
GCAGCCCGAGGGCGTGCAGAGCCGCGTCGAGCAGGACGGGGTGGAGGGCGAAGGCACCGGGGTCGGCGGTGTCCTCGGGCAGGGCGACCTCGGCGAACAGTTCGTCACCGGCGCGCCAGGCGGCCCGTAGGCCCCGGAAGGCCGGCCCGTACGTCAGCCCGGCCTCGGCCGGGTGGCGGTAGGCGTCGGTGAGGTCGACCGGCCGGGCGTCTGCGGGCGGCCAGGCGGCGGCCGCACTGGTCCGCAGCTGGTCGGTGGTCGGCCCTGCGGTCGGTGCGGGGGTCGGGCCCGCGGTCGGCCCGGCGTTCGGTTCGGCGTTCGGTTCGGCGGGGGCCAGGGTGCCGGTGGCGTACCGGGTCCAGGCACCGTGCGCGGAGTCGGTGCGGGCGAAGAGGGTGAAGGCGCGTCGGCCGCCCGCCGCCGGCTCCCGGACGGAGAGCCGCACCGGCACCGCAGCCGGGCCGGTCACCGGGAGCGGGGCCTCGACGACCAGCTCGTCCAGGACGGGGCAGCCGAGTTCGCCGCCCGCGTGCAGGGCCAGCTCGACGAGCGCGGCGCCGGGCAGGACGGCGGTGCCGTCGATCCGGTGCTCGGTCAGCCACGGCAGGGCGCGCCCGTCCAGCGTGCCGGTGAACACCGTGCCGTCGAGGTCCGGGGCGGAGACGGCGGCGCCGAGGCCGGGGTGTTCCTGGCCGTCCGGCCGGGGGTCCGCGGCCAACCAGTAGCGGCGGCGCTGGAAGGCGTAGGTCGGCAGCGGCACCCGGCGGGCACCCGAACCGGCGTGCACGGCGGCCCAGTCGACGGCGACGCCGCGCACGTGCAGCTCGGCGACGGCGGCGGCCAGCGCCTCGGGCTCCGCCGTGCCGGGCCGCAGCAGTGCCACGGCGGCGCGCTCGCGGTCGTCCAGGCAGTCCCGGACCAGCGCGGTGAGGGTGGAGCCGGCGCCTAGCTCGACGAAGGCCGTCACGCCGTCGGCCTCCAGCCGGCGCACCGCGTCCCGGAACCGCACCGGCTGCCGCAGCTGACGCACCCAGTACCCGGGCGAGCGCAGCTCGGCGGCGGTGGCGAGCCGGCCGGTCACGGTGGAGACCACCGGCAGCGACGGCTCCCGGAAGGTCAGCCCGGCGGCGATCCGCCCGAACTCGTCGAGCACGCCGTCCATCCGCGGGGAGTGGAAGGCGTGGCTCACCCGCAGCGGGCGGCTGCGGCGGCCGGCTGCGGTGAGCCGGGCGAGCACCTCCCGGAGCGCGTCGGCGTCACCGGACAGCACGACGGAGCACGGGCCGTTCACGGCGGCCAGGGCCACCCGGTCGGTCAGCAGCGGCAGGACGTCCTCCTCCGCTGCCTCGACCGCCGCCATCGCCCCGCCGGCGGGTAGCGCCTGCATCAGCCGGCCGCGCGCGGCGACCAGGGTGGCCGCGTCACCGAGGTCGAGGACGCCGGCCGCGTGGGCGGCCGTGAGCTCGCCGATCGAGTGCCCGGCCAGCACGTCCGGCCGGATCCCCCAGGCCGCGAGCCGACGCAGCAGGGCCGTCCCCACCGCGAACAGCGCCGGCTGGGTGTACTGCGTCTCGTCCAGCAGGGCGGCCGTCAGGGTGCCGGGGTCGGCGGTGAGCACCTCACGCAGGGGCCGGTCGAGCAGCGGGTCGAAGGCGGCGCACACCTCGTCCAGGACGGCGGCGAACTCGTCGTCGACGGCGGACAGTTCGCGGCCCATGGCGGCGCGCTGGCTGCCCTGGCCGCTGAACAGGAAGGCCGTCCGGCCACTGTGGGCCCGGCCGGTCAGCACGCTCGGGGTCGGCCGCTTCAGGGTGGCCCGTTGGCTGCTGTCGGCTTGCTGGGTCGGCGCGCCTGGGGCGAAACCCTGCCCGGCCAGCGACTCCAGGGCGGCCAGTCGGCCGGCCCGGTCGGCGGCGAGCACGGCCGCGCGGTGCGGGAACGCGGATCGGGTGACCGCCAGGCTGAACGCGAGGTCGGCATCGGCGATGTCGGGCCGGGCCCGGACATGGTCCAGCAGACGCCGGGCCTGGCCGCGCAGGGCCTGCTCGGTCCGGGCCGACAGCAGCCACGGCGCGGCGGCCCCGGTGACGGTGGCCCCGGTGGGGGTGGGTGTGGCGGGGGTGGCCTCGGTGACGGGCATGCCGCCGATGCCCGCCCGGCCACCGGCCGCCCCCGCGGGCGTCGCGCCCGGGGTGACCTCGGCCGGCCTGTCGTCGGGGGCCTGTTCGAGGATCGCGTGGGCGTTGGTGCCGCTGATGCCGAAGGAGGAGACCCCGGCCCGGCGGGGTGCGCCGGTGGCCGGCCACGGGGTGGCCTCGGTCAGCAGTTGCACGCCGCCGTCGGTCCAGTCCACGTGCGGGGTGGGCCGGTCGACGTGCAGGGTGCGGGGGAGGGTGCCGTGCCGCATCGCCTGGACCATCTTGATGATCCCGCCGACCCCGGCGGCGGCCTGTGCGTGGCCGAGGTTGGACTTGAGGGAGCCGAGCCAGAGCGGCCGGTCCGAGGTGTGCTCGCGGCCGTACGTGTCGAGCAGTGCCTGCGCCTCGATCGGGTCGCCGAGCCGGGTGCCGGTGCCGTGCGCCTCGACCGCGTCGACCTGGCCCGCCGTCAGCCCGGCGGCGGCCAGGGCCCGGCGGATCACCCGCTGCTGGGCCGGGCCGCTGGGGGCGGTGAGGCCGTTGCTGGCGCCGTCCTGGTTGACGGCGGTGCCGCGGACCACGGCGAGCACGGGGTGGCCGTGGCGGCGGGCGTCGGAGAGCCGCTCGACCAGCAGCACCGCGACGCCCTCGGCCCAGCCGGTGCCGTCGGCGGCTGCCGCGAAGGACTTGCACCGCCCGTCCGGGGCGAGCCCGCGTTGGCGGCTGAACTCGACGAACGGGCCCGGGGTGGCCATCACGGTGGCGCCGCCGGCCAGCGCCAGCGTGCACTCGCCGGCCCGCAGGGCCTGGGCGGCGAGGTGCAGCGCGACCAGCGAGGAGGAGCAGGCGGTGTCGACCGTGACGGCCGGGCCCTCCAGGCCGAGCGCGTAGGCGACCCGGCCGGAGGCGACGCTGCCGGCGGTGCCCGCGCCGAGGTAGCCCTCGACGTCCTCGGGGGTGCGCCGGGCCCAGGAGCCGTAGTCGTGGTACATCACCCCGGTGAAGACCCCGGTGTCGCTGCCGCGCAGCGCGAGCGGGTCGAGGCCGGCGCGCTCGAACACCTCCCAGGAGACCTCCAGCAGCAGCCGCTGCTGCGGGTCCATGGCGAGGGCCTCGCGCGGGCTGATGCCGAAGAATCCGGGGTCGAAGTCGGCGGCGTCGGCGAGGAATCCGCCGCGGCGGGTGGAGAAGGTGCCGCGCGGGCCGGGTTCGGGATGGTAGAGCCCGTCGATGTCCCAGCCCCGGTCGCGGGGCATCTCGGTGGTGGCGTCCCGCCCGGCCAGCACGAGCTCCCAGAGGTCGTCGGGGGAGGCGATCCCGCCGGGGTAGCGGCAGGCCATGCCGACGATCGCGATCGGTTCGTCGGCGGCGCCGACGGGGGTAGTGGGCGCGGCCGGGGCGGCGGGGGTGGCGGCGCCGGGCAGCAGGGCGTGCAGCCGGGCGGCGAGCGCCCCGGGGGTGGGGTGGTCGAACACCGCGGTGGTCGGCAGCCGCAGGCCGGTGGCGGCGCCGAGCCGGTTGCGCAGGTCGACGGCCGCGAGCGAGTCGAAGCCGAGCTCGGAGAACGCGCGGTCGTCGGGGACGGCCTGCGGGCCGCGGTGGCCGAGCACGGCGGCGGCCTCGGCCCGGACCAGTTCGGCGAGTTCGCGCAGCCGCTCGGCCTCGGGCAGGGCGGCGAGGCGCCCGGCGAGACCGGTGTGGTCGGCGCGCGCGGGGGCCGCGGCGCGGCGGCGCTGCCGACGGGGCCGGACCAGTCCGCGCAGCAGTGCGGGCACCGCCTCGCCGTCGAGTCCGCGCGGGTCCAGGTGGAGCGGTGCGACGACCGGCTCGGTGCCGGCCAGGGCCGCGTCGAACAGGGCCAGCCCCTCGGCGGCGGGGATCGGGCGCATGCCGAGCGCGGCGAGCCGGCGCCGGGAGGCGTCGTCGACGCCGGCGACCATGCCGGCGGCGCCCTCCCAGAGGCCCCAGGCCAGCGACCGCGCGGGCAGTCCGGCGGCGCTGCGGTGCTGGGCCAGGGCGTCCAGGAAGCCGTTGGCAGCGGCGTAGTTGGCCTGGCCGGGGGCACCGAGCAGCCCGGCCGCCGAGGAGAACAGGACGAAGGCGGCGAGGTTGTGATGCTGGGTCAGTTCGTGGAGGTGCCAGGCGCCGTGGGCTTTGGGGCGGAGGACGTGGTCGAGGCGTTCGGGGGTGAGGGAGTCGAGGATGCCGTCGTCGAGGACGCCGGCGGTGTGGATGACGGCGGTGAGGGGGTGGTCGGTGGGGATGTCGGCGAGGAGGGTGGTGAGGGCAGCGCGGTCGGCGGTGTCGCAGGCGGTGATGGTGACGTGGGCGCCGGTGGCGCGTAGTTCGGTGGCGAGGGTGTCGGCGCCGTCGGCGGTGGGGCCGCGGCGGCTGGTGAGCAGCAGGTGGCGGACGCCGTGGGTGGTGACCAGGTGGCGGGCGAGGAGCGCGCCGAGCGCCCCGGTCCCGCCGGTGATCAGCACCGTGCCGTTCGGGTCCAGCACGGGCGCGGGGGCGTCGGGGGCAGTGGCGGCGGGGGTGAGCCGGGGCACCAGCAGCCGGCCGCCGCGCAGGGCGACGCTCGGCTCGTCCGTGCCGAGCGCCCGGGCCAGTTCCTCGGGCCGGACGTCCGGTTCGTCGGTGTCCACCAGGACGATCCGGCCGGGGTGTTCGGACTGGGCAGAGCGCAGCAGCCCCCGGTCGGCGGCGCGGGCCAGGTCGCGGACGGGCTCGCCCGGTGCGACGGCCACCGCGCCGCTGGTGACGACGGCCAGCCGGGTGTCGGCGAACCGCTCGTCGGCGAGCCAGGCCTGCACCAGGCCGAGGGTCCGGGCCGTGGACTCGCCGGCCGCGCGGGCGGGGTCCGGCGCGGTCGGGGCGTCGAGCAGCGGGAGCACCAGGAGCGACGGCGGCACGGTGGCAGAGGCGAGCGCCTCGGTGAGCAGGCCGGTCCGGACGGGCTCCGCCGGGGCGGCCGGCGGGGTCTGCGGTTCGGCCCAGACCAGGTGGAGCAGCGGTTCGCGGACCGCGCCCCCGGCGGTGGCGAGTGCACCGGCGGGCCGCAGCAGCAGCGACTCCACGGCGAGGACGGGCCGGCCGGCGGCGTCGGCGGCCTCGATGGCGATCCCGCCCGGCCCGGCCGGGGTGAGCCGGACCCGCAGCTGGGCGGCGCCGGCGCCGTGCAGGGTGACGCCGTGCCAGGCGAACGGCAGGCTCGCCGGGCCGGGGGCACCGAGCCCGAGGGTGTGCAGCGCGGCGTCCAGCAGGGCGGGGTGCAGACCGAACGCGCCTGCCGCGTCGCCGGGTTCGGCCTCCAGTGCGACCTCGGCGAACAGTTCGTCGCCGCGTCGCCAGGCGGCCCGCAGGCCCTGGAAGGCGGGGCCGTAGCGCAGCCCGTCGGCGGCGAGGCGCCCGTACAGGCCGTCCAGGTCGAGCGGGTCGGTGCCGGGCGGCGGCCAGGCGGCGGCCGTGGTCTCCTCGGCGGCGCCCCCGACCGACAGGAACCCCGCGGCGTGCCGCGTCCAGGGCCGCCCGGGCAGGGCGTCCTCCACCCGCGAGTACACCTCGACCGGCCGGCGGCCCGACTCGTCGGGCGCGCCGAGCCGGATCTGGAGCGCCACCGAGCCCTCGGCCGGGACGACCAGCGGGGCGGTCAGGGTGAGCTCGTCGAGCCGGTCGACGTCGGCCTGCTCGCCCGCGCGCAGGGCGAGTTCGACGAAGGCGGTGCCGGGCAGCAGGACGGCGTCGCCGACGACGTGGTCGGCCAGCCACGGCTGGGTGCGCAGGTCAAGCCGGCCGGTGAACAGGAACTCCTCGGAGTCCGCGACCACGATGCTGGCGCCGAGCAGGGGGTGGTCGGGGAAGCCGAGCCCGGCCGGGGTGACGTCGAGCCGGCTCCCCGGCGGGGCCTCCAGCCAGTGCCGCTCCCGCTGGAAGGCGTACGTGGGCAGCTCGACCCGGCGGGGGCCCCCGCCCTGCTGGAAGGCGCCTTGCTGGAAGGCGTCCCGCTGGAAGGCGCCCCGGTGGTAGGCGGCCCGGTCGATGGCGATCCCCCGCGCGTGCAGTCGGCCGAGGGCCTCGGCGGCCTCGGTGGCCTGGTCGCGGTCGGCGCGCTGGGCGGGCACGGCGGCCGAGCCGGTGGCGGCGAAGCAGGCCTCGGCCATCGGGGTGAGGGCGGCCTCGGGCCCGAGTTCGAGGAAGGTGCGGGTGCCCGCGGCCTCCAGGTGCCGGACGGCGTCGGCGAACCGGACCGGCTGACGGGCGTTGCGCACCCAGTACTCGGGGGTGCAGAGCTCCCGGGCGTCGGCGGGTTCGCCGGTGACGGTGGAGACGAAGCCGAGCCGCGGCGGGTGCAGCTCCAGGGCGGCGGCGACCTGCCGGAACTCGGCGAGCATCGGGTCGACCCGGGCCGAGTGGGAGGCGTAACTGACGTTCAGCCGGCGGGTCTTGCGCCCGAGGGCGGCGAAGTGGGCGGCGAGGGCGAGGACGGGCGCCGCGTCCCCGGAGAGGACCACCGCGTCCGGGCTGTTGACCGCGGCGATCTCGGCGCCCGAGGTCAGCAGCGGCCGGACCTCGGCCTCGCCGGCGGCGACCGCGACCATGGCCCCGCCCGGGGCGAGCGCCGCCGTGAGTCGGCCGCGTGCGGCGACCAGGGCGGCCGCGTCCGGCAGCGAGAGCACGCCCGCGACGTGTGCGGCGGCGAGTTCGCCGCCCGAGTGCCCGAGGACGTGGTCGGGCTCGACGCCCCAGGAGGCGAACAGGTGGAACAGCGCCACCTCGACGGCGAACAGCGCGGGTTGGGCGTAGGCCTGCCCGGCGAGCGGCCCGGGGGCGCCCTCGGCGGGCGCGTCGAAGACGGCCGGGCGCAGCGGCGCGGGCAGGTGCCGGTCCAGTTCGACGCAGACCGCGTCGAAGGCCTCCGTGAAGGCGGGCTGGGCCGCATACAACTCCCGCCCCATGCCGGGGCGTTGGCTGCCGCCGCCGGTGAACATGACGGCCAGGCCGCCGGTGCCGGCGCGCTCCTGGAGGAGGCCGGCGGTGGGCCGCCCGGCGGCGAAGGCCTCCAGGTCGTCCAGCAGCGCGCCCCGGTCGCGCCCGGCCAGCACCGCCCGGTGGGCGAGGGCGGCGCGGGTGGTGAGCAGGGCGTGGCCGACCTCGGCCGGGCTCGGCGCCGGGTCGCGGCGCAGCCGGTCGGCGAGCCGCCCGGCCTGGGCACGCAGCGCGGGCTCGGTGGCGGCGGACAGTGTCCACAGCGCGGCCGGCGAGGTGGCGGCGGGCGAGAGCGCGGGAACGGGCGCGGGAACAGGCGAGGGCGCCTCCTCGACGATGGCGTGCGCGTTGGTGCCGCTGAACCCGAAGGAGGACACCCCGGCGCGGCGCGGGGTGTCGCGGCGCGGCCACGGCTGCGGTTCGGTGAGCAGCTCCACCGCCCCGGCGGACCAGTCGACGTGCGGGGTGGGCTCGTCGACGTGCAGGGTCCGGGGGAGTTCGCCGTGGCGCAGGGCGAGGACCATCTTGATGATCCCGCCGACCCCGGCGGCGGCCTGGGTGTGGCCGAGGTTGGACTTGAGCGAGCCGAGCCGCAGCGGCCGGTCGGCGGCGCGGCCCTGCCCGTACGCGGCGAGCAGCGCCTGCGCCTCGATCGGGTCGCCCAGCTTGGTGCCGGTGCCGTGCGCCTCGACCGCGTCGACGTCGGCCGGGGTGAGGCCGGCGTCGGCCAGCGCCTGGCGGATCACTCGCTGCTGGGCCGGACCGTTCGGGGCGGTGAGGCCGTTGCTGGCGCCGTCCTGGTTGACGGCGGTGCCGCGGACCACGGCGAGCACGGGGTGGCCGTGGCGGCGGGCGTCGGAGAGCCGCTCCAGCAGGAGCATGCCGGCGCCCTCGGCCCAGCCGGTGCCGTCGGCGGCGGCGGCGAAGGACTTGCAGCGGCCGTCGGAGGACAGGCCCTCCTGGCGGCTGAAGTCGACGAAGGGCAGCGGGGAGGCCATCACGGTGGCGCCGCCGGCCAGCGCCAGCGTGCACTCGCCGGCCCGCAGGGCCTGGACGGCGAGGTGCAGCGCGACCAGGGAGGACGAGCAGGCGGTGTCGATGGTGACGGCCGGGCCCTCCAGGCCGAAGGTGTAGGCGATCCGGCCGGAGGCGATGCTGCCCGAGGTGCCGGTGCCGAGGTAGCCCATCACGTCCTCGGGCAGCTCGCGCAGCCTGGCCGCGTAGTCGTGGTACATGATCCCGGCGTAGACCCCGGTGCGGCTGCCGCGCAGCGCGGCCGGGTCGAGGCCGGCCTGTTCGAAGGCCTCCCAGGAGGTCTCCAGCAGCAGGCGCTGCTGCGGGTCCATCGCGGTGGCCTCGCGCGGGCTGATGCCGAACGGCGCCGGGTCGAAGTCGGCGACGTCATAGAGGAATCCGCCTGCCTGCGCGGCGCTGCTGCCGGCCGCGTCGTCCGGGCCGCGCAGGGTGTCGAGGTCCCAGTCGCGGTCGGTGGGGAAGGCGGAGACGGCGTCCCGACCCTGGGAGACCAGCCGCCAGAGCTCGTCCGGGGTACGGACGCCGCCGGGGTAGCGGCAGGCCATGCCGATGACGGCGATGGGCTCGTGGGCGGCGTCCTCGGTCTCCCGCAGCTTCCGCCTGGTCTGCCGCAGCTCGGCGGTGAGCCGCTTGAGCGAGTCCAGGACCTTCTCGTCGGTGCCCGTCATCAGGCGTCCCCCAGTTCCTCGTCGATGATGGCGAGAAGTTCGTCGATGCCGGCGGCGTCGAGGTCGTCCCCGTCCGCGCCGTCGTGCGTGGTGCCGTCCCGTTCGGCGGTCGCCTGGTCGGCGGTGGCCTGCTCCCAGGCGGCGAGCAGGGCCTTGAGCCGCAGCCGGACCTGTTCGGCGGTGTCCTGGTCGCCGGCCAGGCCGGGGACGGCCTCGCGCAGCCGGTCGAGGTCGGCGAGGGCGGCCTCGGCGGGGCTCGGCGCGGCCGGGACGAGGAGGTCCCGCAGGTGGGCGGCGAGCCCGGCGGGCGTCGGGTGGTCGAAGACCGTGGTGGCGGGCAGTCGGACGCCGGTGGCGGCGTCGAGCCGGCCGCGGATCTCCACGGCGGCGAGCGAGTCCAGCCCGGATTCGGTGAACGGCCGGTCCGGGGCGACGGCCTGCGGCGAGCTGTGGCCCAGCACGGTCGCGGCCTGGGTGAGCACGAGGTCGAGCAGCAGGCTCTCGCGCCCGGCGGCGTCCAACGGGAGCAGCCGGTCGACGAGCGATCCGGGCGAGCCGGGCGAGCCGGCCGATCCGGGGGAGCCGGGCGAGCCGGCGGCGGTCCGGACGGGCCCGGCGGCGGGCCGGGTACCGGCCGGGCGCACCAGGGCGCGCAGTACCGCCGGGAAGTCCGGGTCACCGCTGCGGGGTTGGAGCAACGGCAGGTCGAACCGGGCCGGGACGAGCAGGGGTTCGGGCCGGCCGAGGGCGGCGTCGAACAGGGCCAGCCCGGCGGCGGGGGCGATCGCCCCGAAGCCGGCGCGGGTGATCCGGCCGCGTTCGGCCGCGGTGAGGCCGCCCGCCATGCCGCCGTCGCTCTGGTCCCACAGTCCCCAGGCCAGCGAGGTGGCGGGCAGTCCGGCGGCGGTGCGGTGCTGGGCGAGGCCGTCCAGGTAGCCGTTGGCGGCGGCGTAGGCGCTCTGCCCGGCGGCGCCGAGGACTCCGGCGGCGGAGGAGAACAGGACGAAGGCGGTGAGGTTGTGATGCTGGGTCAGTTCGTGGAGGTGCCAGGCGCCGTGGGCTTTGGGGCGGAGGACGTGGTCGAGGCGTTCGGGGGTGAGGGAGTCGAGGATGCCGTCGTCGAGGACTCCGGCGGTGTGGATGACGGCGGTGAGGGGGTGGTGGGTGGGGATGTCGGCGAGGAGGGTGGTGAGGGCAGCGCGGTCGGCGGTGTCGCAGGCGGTGATGGTGACGTGGGCGCCGGTGGCGCGTAGTTCGGTGGCGAGGGTGTCGGCGCCGTCGGCGGTGGGGCCGCGGCGGCTGGTGAGCAGCAGGTGGCGGACGCCGTGGGTGGTGACCAGGTGGCGGGCGAGCAGCGCGCCGAGGTCGCCGGTGCCGCCGGTGATCAGCACCGTGCCGTTCGGGTCCAGCACGGGTGCGGGGGTGTCGGGGGTGGTCGGGGCCAGTCGGGGGACGAGCAACCGGCCGTCGCGCAGCGCGAGTTGGGGCTCGTCCCCGGCGAGGGCGGCGGGCAGGGCGCGCCAGGAGGCCTCGGCGCCGTCCAGGTCCGCGAGCACGATCCGGCCGGGGTACTCCGCCTGGGCGGCGCGCACCAGGCCCCAGACGGCGGACTGCGCCGGGTCGACGGGGGCCGGGTCGACGGGGGCCGACTGGTCCGGCGGGCAGCCGACGGCGTTCCGGGTGAGCAGGGCCAGCCGGCCCCGGGTGGAGCGGTCGTCGGCCAGCCAGCCGCGCACCGCGGTGAGCGCCCGGGTCACGGCCGCCCGGGCGGCGGCCGGGTCGGCACCGCCGTCGACCGCGACCGGGACGAGTGCGACCGGGACGAGGGCGGCGGCCCGGTCCCCGGCGGCGGCGAGGGCGAGGGCCGCGGGTGGCGCGTCGGTGCCGAGCCAGCTGAGTGCGGCCGGTTCCGTCGCCTCGGCGGGGCCCGGCACCCAGTCGAGCCGGTACAGCGCGGCGGCATCGGCCGGCCCAGCGGCCCCGGCTGACCCGGCGCCGAGGTCCCGGGCCTGCGCCCGGCGGGCGGTCAGCCGCTCGACGTCGGCCACCGGGTCGCCCCGGCCGTCGGCGACCGCCATGGTGACGGCGTCCGGCCCGGCCGGTGCGATCCGCACCCGCAGCCGGGTGGCCCCGGCGGCGTGCACCCGGACCCCCGACCAGGAGAACGGCACCGCCGCGCCCGTGTCGGAGCCCAGCCCGTCCATCGCGGCCGGGTGCTGGGCGGCGTCCCACAGCGCCGGGTGCAGGGCGAAGGACTGCGGGTCGGCGCCGTCCGGCAGTGCCACCTCGGCGAACAGCACCTCGCCGGCCCGCCAGGCGGCGCGGACGCCCCGGAACAGCGGGCCGTACGCCACCCCCTGGGCGGCGAAGGCCGGGTACAGGCCGTCCACCGGGACGGGTTCGGCGTCGACGGGCGGCCAGCTGCGCAGGTCGGGGCCGGGCGCCGCGGCCTCGCCGGTGGCCAGCGAGCCGCTCGCGTGCAGCGTCCACGGCGCCGCGCCGTCGGGCCCGGCCGGGCGCGCGTACAGCCGCAGCGCGCGGGTGCCGTCGGCGTCGGGTTCCTCGGCCAGCAGCTGGAGTTCGACCTCCTCCCGCTCGCCGAGGACCAGCGGGGCGTGCAGGGTCAGCTCGCGCACCTCCGGGCAGCCCAGGGCCTCGGCGGCCTGCGCCGCCAGCTCGACGTGCAGGGTGCCGGGCACCACCGTGGTGTCGAACAGCCGGTGCTCGGCCAGCCAGGGCGCGGTGTCGGCGGAGAGCCGGCCGGTGCCGAGGAAGCGGTCGCCGTCGCCCAGCCGCACCACCGCGTCGAGCACCGGGTGCCCGCCACCGCCCGGGCCGCGCCGCGCGGCGAGGGCGCGCTGCGGCCAGTAGCGGCTGCGCTGGAAGGCGTACGTGGGCAGCTCCACCGTGCGCGCGCCGCGCCCGGCGAACACCGCCCGCCAGTCCACCGGGACGCCCCGGGCGTGCAGTTCGGCGGCGGCGAGCAGCAGCGCGGCCTCCTGCGGCCGGTTCCGGCGCTGCGCCGCCACGACCGTGCCGCGGCCGGCCAGGGTCTCGGCGGCCAACGGGCCGAGCGCGCCCTGCGGGCCCAGTTCCAGGAACACCGTCGCACCCGCCTCGGCCAGGCTGGCCACGGCGTCGTGGAACAGCACGGCCTCCCGGGCGTGCCGGACCCAGTGTTCGGGCGCGGCGAGCTCCTCGGCGGTCACCAGTCGCCCGGTGCGGGTGGAGACCAGCGGGATCCGCGGGGCGTGGTAGCTCAGCCCCCGCGCGACCTGCTCGAACGCGGCGAGCATCGGGTCCATCAGCGGGGAGTGGAAGGCGTGGCTGACCCGCAGCCAGGAGACCCGGCGGCCGCGCTCGCGCAGCCCGTCGACCACCCCGGTGAGCGCCGCGCGCTCGCCGGACAGCACGGTCGCCCGCGGCCCGTTCACCGCCGCGACGGTGACGCCGTCCAGCCCGGCCAGCAGTGCGGCGACCTCGGCCGGCTCCGCGTCGACCGCGGCCATCGCCCCGCCGGCCGGCAGCGCCTGCATCAGCCGGCCCCGGGCGGCGACCAGTTCGGCCGCATCGGCGAGTGGGAGCACGCCCGCGACCTGCGCGGCCGCGATCTCCCCGACCGAGTGCCCGGCCAGCAGGTCCGGGGCGACGCCCCAGGACTCCAGCAGCCGGAACAGCGCCACCTCGAAGGCGAACAGCGCGGGCTGCGCGTACTCCGTCCGGTCGATCAGCGCCGCGGCCTCCTCGTCCGCCGGCCCGGCCAGCACGACCTCGCGCAGCGGCCGCTCCAGGTGCCCGGCCACATGGGGGTCGAGGGCCGCGCAGGCCGCGTCGAAGGCGGCGGCGAAGACCGGGTACCCGGCGTGCAGCTCGCGCCCCATGCCGGCGGCCTGGCTGCCCTGGCCGGCGAACAGGAACGCCGTGCGCTGCCCCTCCCGGGCCTGGCCCCGCACCACCCCGGCGGCGTCCCGGCCCGCGTGCAGCGCGGCGAGCGCGGCCAGCGCCTGCGGGCGGTCCTCGGCCAGCACGACGGCGCGGTGCCGCAGGGCGGCGCGGGTGGTCGCCAGCGACCAGGCCACGTCCAGCGGCCGGGCGTCCGGGTGGGCCGTCAGGTGCTCGGCCAGCCGGCCGGCCTGGCCGCGCAGCGCCTCGGGGCTGTGCGCGGACAGCGTCCAGGGGACGGCCCGGCCGTCCGGCGCGCCGGACGACGGCTCCGGCGACGGCTCCTGCGCCGGCTCGGGCCCGGCGGCCGGGGGCTCCTCGACGAGGACGTGCGCATTGGTGCCGCTGATCCCGAACGAGGACACCCCGGCGCGCCGGGGCCGGTCGGTGCGCGGCCACGGCTGCGGCTCGGCGAGCAGCTCCACCGCCCCGGCGGACCAGTCGACGTGCGGGGTCGGCTCGGTCAGGTGGACGGTCCGCGGCAGCCGCTCGTGGCGCAGCGCCTCGACCAGCTTGATGATGCCGGCCAGGCCCGAGGCGGCCTGGGTGTGGCCGAGGTTGGACTTCAGCGAACCCAGCCGCAGTGGCCGGTCGGCCGGGCGCCGCGCGCCGTAGGTGGCGATCAGCGCCTGCGCCTCGATCGGGTCGCCCAGCTTGGTGCCGGTGCCGTGCGCCTCCACCGCGTCCACGTCCTCGGGGGTCAGCCCGGCGGCGGCGAGGGCACGGCGGATCACCCGCTCCTGGGCCGGGCCGTTGGGCGCGGTGAGGCCGTTGCTGGCGCCGTCCGAGTTGATCGCGGAGCCGCGCACCAGGGCCAGCACCCGGTGGCCCCTGCGGCGGGCGTCGGAGAGCCGCTCCACCAGCAGGACGGCGACCCCCTCGCTCCAGCTGGTGCCGTCCGCGTCGGCGGAGAAGGAGCGGCACCGGCCGCCGGGGGACAGCACCCGCTGCCGGTTGAACTCGGTGAACAGCAGCGGACTGGTCATCAGGGTGACGCCGCCCACCAGCGCCAGCTCGCAGTCGCCGCGCCGCAGCGCCTGGCCGGCCCAGTGCAGCGCCACCAGGGACGAGGAGCAGGCGGTGTCGACGGTGACCGCCGGCCCGCCGAAGCCGAAGGCGTACGCCAGGCGGCCGGACAGCACGCTCGCGGTGTTGCCCGTCCCGATGTACCCCTCCAGATCCTCCCGGCCGGTGGCCAGCACCCGGGGGTAGTCCTGGCCGTTGGTGCCGACGAAGACGCCCACCGGGCCGTCGGCGGCGGCCGCCACGGGGTCGATGCCGCCCCGTTCGAAGGCCTCCCAGGAGGTCTCCAGCAGCAGGCGCTGCTGCGGGTCCATGGCCAGCGCCTCGCGCGGGGAGATGCCGAAGAAGGCCGCGTCGAAGTCGGCGACGGTGTCGATGAAGCCGCCCTGGCGGGCGTAGGTGGTGCCGGGCCGGTCGGGGTCGGGGTGGTGCAGCCCGGCGAAGTCCCAGCCGCGGTCGGTGGGGAAGTCACCGATGACGTCGGCGCCGGTGTCCAGCAGCTCCCAGAGCTGCTCGGGGGAGCGGACGTCGCCGGGGAAGCGGCAGGCCATCGCGACGATCGCGAGCGGCTCGGCGTCGGCGTCGCCGGTCGGGGCCGACGGGGTTTCGGGGCCCGCGTCGGCCGGTGCCCCGGTCAGGGTGAGGACGTGGTCGACGACCGCCCGCGGGGTGGGGTGGTCGAACACCAGGGTCGCGGTGAGCCGCAGCCCGGTCGCCGCACCCAGCCGGTTGCGCAGCTGGACGGCGGTGAGCGAGTCGAGCCCGAGCTCCTGGAAGCGCTGGTCGGTGCCGATCGCCCGGGCGTCCGGGTGGCCGAGGACGGCGGCGATCTCGGTCCGGACGAGGTCGAGCAGCGCCTCCCGGCGCGCGGCCGGGTCGAGGCCGTGCAGCGGGCCGCCGGTGGCGTCCGTGGCGGCCGGGTCGGTGGCCGGGTCGGTGGCCGGGGCGGCGGTGGGGAGCGGACCGGGGGCGGACGGCAGGGTGAGCACCGCCTGGCCCGCGTGCCGGGCCCGGCCCAGGTGCTCGAACGCCTCGGCGGCCTGCCCGACCTCCCGGACCGGGACGTCCGGCGGCGGCAGCGTGCCGTCCGCGAACAGCACGGCCAGCTCGGCGAGGGCGGCCCGGATCCGCTCCGGCCCGGCCTCGGCCAGGTCGGCCACCAGGTAGCGCACGCCCGGGTGGTCGGCGGCGACCCGCGCGGGCTCGCGGCGGTCGGTCCGGCCGGTCTCCACGAACCGCCCGCCGTCCGCCAGCAGCCGCAGTGAGGCGTCGACGGACTCCCCGGCCAGGCAGTTCAGCACGACGTCGACGCCGCGCCCGGCGGTGGCCGCCAGCAGTCGCGGCGCGAACTCCGGGCCGGTCGAGGAGGCGAGCCGCTCCTCCGGCAGGCCCAGCTCCCGCAGCGCCTGCTGCCGCTCGGGCAGGTCGGTGGCGAGGACGGACGCCCCCCGGTGGCGGGCCAGCCGGACGGCCGCCAGGCCGGTGCCGCCGCTCGCGGCGTGCACCAGCACCGTCTCCCCGGCCCGCAGCCCGGCCAGCCCGAACAGGGCGTGCTGGGCGGTCAGCGCGGCCAGCGGCGCGGCGGCCCCCTGCTCGAAGGTCCAGCCCTCGGGGAGGGCGCAGGCCAACCGGTGGTCGGTGACCGCGACCGGGCCGGCCGCGCCGTCCGGGAACAGGCCCATCACCCGGTCGCCCACGGCGAGGCCGGTGACCCCGGGGCCCGCCGCCAGGACCACGCCCGCCGCCTCCACGCCCACCGGCGTCGGCGCGTCGTCGGTGCCGTCGTCGGTCCCGGCCCCGTCCCCGGTGCCGGCGTGCCGGGTCAGGCCGAGGCCGACCAGGACGTCGCCGAAGTGCAGGCCGACGGCGCGCACCGCGACCCGTAGCTCGCCCGGGCCGAGCGGGCGCCGCGCCTCGGGCGCGGGCACCGGCGCGAGGGTGGCCAGGTCACCCGGCTCGGTGACGGCCAGGCGCCAGGCCTGCTCGGTGGTGGCCACGGCGGCGGCCGGGGTGTCGTCGGCGGGCAGCCAGTAGCGGCTGCGCCGGAAGGCGTAGGTGGGCAGGTCGACGCGGTGCGCCGGGCCGAAGTAGCGGTCGGCGTCCAGCCGGGCGCCGCCCGCCACCGCCGCGGCGACCGCGTCGGCGAAGCGGTCCGGGCCGCCGTCGCCGCGGTGCAGCGAGCCGACCACGACGGCCTCGGTGGCGGCCTCCTCGACGGTCTCCTGGAGGGCCTGGACGAGCACCGGGTGCGGGCTGCACTCGATGAAGAGGTCGAAGCCGTCCGCGAGCATGGCCCGGGTGGCCCGTTCGAACTCCACCGGCTGCCGCAGGCTCCGGTACCAGAACCCGGCGTCCTGGCCACCCGGTTCGAGCAGCCCGCCGGTGGTCGGCGAGTACACCGGGATCCTGGGGTGGTGCACCGTCACCGGGCCGAGCGCGGCGGTCAGTTCCGCCCGGACCGTCTCCACCTGCGGGGAGTGCGAGGCGTACTCCAACGGCACCCGACGGGCCCAGACGCCGTCCGCCTCGCAGCGGGCGCGCAGCCCGTCCAGCGCCGCGACCGGTCCGGCGACCACCACCGACCGCGGGCCGTTCACCGCCGCGATGGTCAACTCGCCTTCCCAGTCGGCCAGTTGCTCGCGGATCCGGGCGGGCGTGTCGGCCACCGCGAGGAGGCCGCCGCCGAGCCCGCCGAGCGTCACCAGGGCTCGGGCGCGCAGCGCGACCACCCGGGCGGCGTCCGGCAGCGACAGCGCGCCGCTGACGGCGGCCGCGGCGATCTCGCCCTGCGAGTGGCCCAGCACCCCGGACACCTCGATGCCGCAGGCTTCCCAGAGGGCGGCGAGCGAGACCATCACCGCCCAGAGCGCGGGCTGGACGACGTCGGTGCGTTCCAGCGTCGGCGCGCCGGGGGCGCCGCGCAGGACGTCGGGGAGCGACCAGTCCACGTACGGGCGCAGTGCCTCGGCGCACTCGGCCAGCCGGTCGGCGAACACGGGGGAGGAGTCGAGCAGTTCGGCGGCCATGCCGGCCCACTGGCTGCCGGTGCCGGGGAACACCAGGGCGGCCCGGCCGGAGCCGGCCGTCGCCCGGGCGACCCGGGCGGCGGGGGTGCCGCTCGCCAACGCGTCCAGCCCGGCCAGGAGTTCGGCCCGGTCGCGGCCGGTCACGGTGGCCCGGTGCGGGAAGGCGGTCCGGGTCCGGGCGAGTGACCAGCCGATGTCCCTGGGGTCGGGGCCCGCCCCGGGCCCGGGTTCGGGCTCGCCGCGCAGCCGGGCGGCCAGCCGCTCGGCCTGGGCGGGCAGCGCCTCGGCGCTCCGGGCGGAGAGCAGCCACAGCGGGGGCAGCCCGGTGGACTGCCGGTCGGTGGGGGCCGTTTCGGAGGTGTCCGGGGCGTCCGGGGCCTGTTCGAGCAGGACGTGCGCGTTGGTGCCGCTGATCCCGAAGGCGGAGACGCCTGCCCGTCGCGGCTCGCCGGAGTCCGGCCACGGGCGGGCCTCGGTGAGCAGTTCCAGCGGCCCGTCCTGCCAGTCCACGTGCGGGGACGGCCGGTCGGCGTGCAGGGTGCGCGGCAGGACGCCGTGACGCATCGCCAGCACCGTCTTGATCACCCCGGCGACGCCCGCCGCGGCCTGGGTGTGCCCGAGGTTGGACTTGAGCGAGCCCAGCCAGAGCGGCCGGCCGGCCTCCCGGTCCTCCCGGAACACCGCCTGGAGGGCCTGGGCCTCGATCGGGTCGCCGAGGGTGGTGCCGGTGCCGTGCGCCTCGATCGCGTCGATCTGCCCGGGCCGCAGCCGGGCGTTCGCCAGCGCCTGCCGGATCACCCGCTGCTGGGCGGGCCCGTTGGGCGCGGTCAGCGCGCCGCTGGCGCCGTCCTGGTTGACCGCGCTGCCGCGGATCAGCGCGAGCACCGGGTGGCCGTTGGCCCGGGCGGCGGAGAGCCGTTCGAGCAGCAGCAGGCCGGCCCCCTCGGACCAGCCGGTGCCGTCCGCGTCCGCCCCGAAGGCCTTGCACCGGCCGTCGGCCGCCAGACCGCGCTGCCGGCTGAAGCCGACGAAGGTCGCCGGGGTCGCCATCAGGGACACCCCGCCGGCCAGGGCGAGGTCGCAGTCGCCCTGGCGCAGCGCCTGGGCGGCGAGGTGCAGGGCGACCAGGGAGGAGGAGCAGGCGGTGTCGAGGGTGACGGCCGGGCCCTCCAGCCCGAAGGTGTAGGCGACCCGGCCGGAGGCGATGCTGCCCGCGCTGCCCGTGCCCAGGTACCCCTCGGTGGACTCGTCGGGGCGGCGGATCCGGCCGCCGTAGTCGTGGTACATCACGCCGGCGAAGACGCCGGTCCGGCTGCCGCGCAGCTGCTCGGCGGGCAGGCCGGCCCGTTCGAAGGCCTCCCAGGCGACTTCGAGCAGCAGCCGCTGCTGCGGGTCCATGGCGAGGGCCTCGCGCGGGCTGATGCCGAAGAAGGCGGGGTCGAAGTCGGCGTAGCCGTCGACGAATCCGCCGTGCCGGGTGGTGGACGTGCCGGGGTGGTCCGGATCCGGGTGGTAGAGCGCGTCGAGGTCCCAGCCCCGGTCGGTCGGGAAGCCGGAGACGGCGTCGGTGCCGTCGGCGACCAGCCGCCACAGCTCCTCGGGCGAGCGGACGCCGCCGGGCAGGCGGCAGCTCATCGCCACGACGGCGATCGGCTCGTGGGCGGCCTCCTCGATCTCGTCCAGGCGCCGGCGGGTCTGCTGGAGGTCGCCCGCCATCCACCGGAGGTAGTCGACGAGCTTCTCGTCCTTCTCGTCGTCGGCCATCGGAACCTCACTCGTCGTCATGTCGTGGGGGTGCTCGGGGTGGTGGGGGGTGCGGCGGTTCAGGGCCGGCGGAGGTGCTCGTCGATGAAGGCGAGCAGCTCGTCCCGGCCGAGCCCGGTCAGGGCGGCGCCGGCGGGCGCCTGGTCCGGGACGGGTGCCGGGCCCGGGACGGGTACCGGGTCGTCTGCCAGGACGGGTCCGGTGGCCGCGTCCCGGTCGTCGGCGAGCCGTTGCCGCAGGTGGGCGGCCAGGCCCGCCGGGGTGGGGTGGTCGAAGACCAGGGTGGTCGGCAGCGGGAGGCCGCAGAGCTCGCCCAGCCGGTTGCGCAGCTCGACGGCGGTGAGCGAGTCGAAGCCCAGGTCGAGCAGCCGGTCGTGGGCCGCGACGGCGGCGTGGGACGGCCGGCCCAGGACCCTGGCCACCTCCTTGCGCACCAGGTCGAGCAACAGCTGCTCGTGCTGCGCGGGGGCGGTGGTCCGCAGCCGCTCCCGCCAGACCGGGGCGGGCGCCGGGCGGGCGGCGGCCCGGCGGCGGACCGGTCGGATCGGGCGGACCGGTCGGACCTCGGGGGCCTCGGGGGCCTCGGGAGACTGCGGAGCCCCGGAGGCGGCCAGCTCGTGCAGGACCGGGGCCAGCACGCCCTGGTCGGCCCGGGCCCGCAGCACGGCCGGGTCCAGCCGGACCGGGGCGAGCGCCGCCGCGTCCCGGTCGAGCGCGGCGTCGAACAGGGCGAGCGCCTCGGCCGGCTCCAGGGCGGCGACGCCGACCCGGGCCAGCCGGGCCCGGTCGGCACCGTCGAGCGCGCCGGCCATGCCCGCCGGGCCGCCCCACCAGCCCCAGGCGAGCGTGGTGGCGGGCAGGCCGAGGCTGCGGCGGTGGAGCGCCAGGGCGTCCAGGAAGGCGTTGGCGGCCGCGTAGTTGCCCTGTCCGGCGGAGCCGAGCGTGCCGGCGACGGAGGAGAAGAGCACGAAGGCCGCGGGCTTGTGGTCCCTGGTCAGCTCGTGCAGGTGCCAGGCCGCGTCGGCCTTGGGGCGCAGCACCTGGTCGACCCGCTCGGGGGTGAGCGATTCGAGCACGCCGTCGTCGAGCGTGCCGGCGCAGTGCACCACCCCGGTGAGCGGCTGGTCGCCGGGCAGGGTGTCGAGGAGCCGCGCGAGGGCGGCCCGGTCGGCCACGTCGCAGGCGGCGATCCGGACCTGCGCGCCCAGTCGGCCGAGCTCCTCGGCCAGCGGCCCGGCCCCAGGCGCGGCCGGGCCGCGCCGGCCGACCAGCAGCAGCGAACGGACGCCGTACCGGGTGACCAGGTGGCGGGCGACCAGCGCGCCCAGGCCGCCGGTGCCGCCGGTGACCAGCACGGTGCCCTCGGGCCCGAACACCGGGGCGGCGGACGGGCCGGAGTGCTCGGGCGCCGCCGTGAGCCGGGGCACGCTGACGGCTCCGGCGCGGACGGCGAGCTGCGGCTCGTCGGAGCCGACGGCGGCGGGCAGGGCGGCGGGATCGGTCTCGGTGTCGGCGTTGGGGCCGGCCGCGGCCTCGGTGTCGGTGTCGGTGTCGAGGAGGACGACCCGGCCCGGGTGCTCGCTCTGGACGGACCGCACCAGCCCCCACACCGCGGCGGCGGCCGGGTCGACCGTCTCGTCCCCGGGCCCGGTGGCCACGGCGTGCCGGGTCAGCAGCACCAGCCGGGTGGCATCCAGCCGCTGGTCGGCGGTCCAGGAACGGAGCAGGGCGGCGGTGCGGTTGAGGACGGCCCGGGTGCGCTCCGGCAGGGGGTCGCCCGCCGCGCCGGTACTCACCCGCAGGTAGACGACGTCGGGCGCCTGGCAGCCCCGGTCGAGGCCGGCGAACAGCGCGTCGAGGTCGGTGTAGCGCAGCGCACGGGCGCCGACCGGGGCGTCCGGCGTGTCCGGCCCGATCGCCGCCCAGCTCTGCGCGACGGGCGCCGCTGCGGCGGGCAGCGGGCGCCAGCTCAGTTGGTACAGCGGCCGGTCGACGGGGGCGTCGGGGGCGTCGGGCGCGCCCGGGGCGGCGGGGCCCGCCGGGCGCAGCAGCAGCGAGCCGACCGTGGCGACGGGGGCGCCGGTGGCGTCCGCGAGGTGGAGCGCGAGGGTGTCGCCGTCGACGTCGATCCGCACCCGCAGCCGGTCCGCGCCGGTCGCGTGCAGGGTGACGTCGCTCCAGAGGAAAGGCAACCGGGGTGCGGTGGCGGCCGGGTCGGGGTCCGGGCCGGGGTCCGGGGTGAGCAGGGCGGCAGCGTGCAGTGCGGCGTCCAGCAGGGCGGGGTGCAGGCCGAATTGATCAGCCGAGGCCGGCATGGGCAGGGCCACCTCGGCGAGCAGCCGGCCGTCGTGGGTCCAGGCCGCGGTCAGGCCCTGGAACGTCGGGCCGTACGCCACCCCGGTGGCGGCCAGCCGCTCGTACAGGCCGTCGACCGGGACGGCGACGGCGCCGGGCGGGGGCCACGCGGTGTCGGCTGCAGCTGAGGTCTCGGCCCCGGCCCCGGCGTCGACCTCGGCCTCGGCCAGGAGGCCGGTGGCGTGCAGGGTCCACGGGGTGCCGCGCCCGGCGCCCTCGGGGCGGGCGTGCACCGACAGCGGTCGGTGCCCGTCGGCATCGGGCCCGGCGACCCGGACGCGCAGCTGGACGCCCTCCTGTTCCCGCGCGGGCAGCACCAGCGGGCTGCGCAGGGTGAGTTCGGCCAGCCGCTCGCAGCCGAGCCGGCCGCCGGCCTCCAGGGCGAGCTCCACGAACGCGGCGCCGGGCAGCAGCACCTGGCCGCGTACGGCGTGGTCGGCCAGCCAGGGGTGGGTGGCCAGCGCGAGCCGACCGGTGCCCAACAGCTCCTCGCCGTCGGGCAGGTCGACCCAGGCGCCGAGCAGCGGGTGGGCCGACGGGCCGAGCCCGGCGTCCGCCAGCTGCGCCCCGGCGGGGCCGGCCGTCTCGGGGCCCGCCGTCTCGGGGGTGACCGGCAGCCAGTAGTGCTCCGGCTGGAAGGCGTACGTCGGCAGGTCGATCCGGCGGGCGCCGGAGCCGGCGAAGTAGGCCGCCCAGTCGACCGGCACGCCGTGGACGTGCAGGCGGCCGAGGGCGTCGGCCAGCGCGTCCGGTTCGGGCCGGTCGCGGCGCAGCGCGGCCACGGCGGCCACGACCGGACCGGTGTCACCACTGTCGGCCCGCTCGCCACCCGGCTGGGCGGCGAGGGCGGCGAGGGTGGCGAGCGAACCGTCGGGCCCGAGGTCCAGCACGGTGCGCACGCCGTCCTCGGCCAGACGCAGTACGGCGTCGTGGAACCGGACGGGCCGGCGGACCTGCTCCGCCCAGTAGTCCGGCGAGCCGAGCTCCTCGGCGGTGGCCGGGCGGCCGGTCACCGTGGAGACGATCGGCAGGGTGGGCTGGTGGAACGTCAATCCGGCTGCCACCGAGCGCAGTTCGTCCAGCATCGGATCCATCAGCGGGGAGTGGAAGGCATGGCTGACCCGCAGCCGGGTGGTCCGACGGCCGCGTTCGCGCAGCTGCTCGGCGACCGCCAGCACCGCGTCCGTCCGGCCCGAGAGCACCACGGCGGACGGGCCGTTGACGGCGGCGAGGGCCGCGCCCTCGGTCAGCAGCGGCAGCACCTCGGCCTCGGCGGCGGCCACCGCCACCATCGCCCCGCCGGCCGGCAGGGCCTGCATCAGCCGGGCCCGGGCGGCCACCAGCACGGCCGCGTCGGCCAGGCTCAGCACCCCGGCGACGTGGACGGCGGCCAGTTCGCCGATGGAGTGGCCGGCCAGCACGTCCGGGCGCACACCCCAGGACTCCAGCAACCGGAAGAGCGCCACCTCGACCGCGAACAGCGCCGGTTGGGTGTACTCGGTCCGGTCGAGCAGCGCGGCCTCCTCGGTGTCCGGCCCGGCGTCGAGCACCTCCCGCAGCGGGCGCGGCAGGTGTCGGTCCAGCTCGGCGCAGACCTCGTCGAAGGCGGCGGCGAACACCGGGTGCCGGGCGCGGAGTCGGCGGCCCATGCCGAGCCGCTGGCTGCCCTGGCCGGCGAACAGGAAGGCCAGCCGCCCGCCGCCCGCCGGGTGCGGCCCGGCCTGCCCGGCCTGCCCGGTCTGCATGGTCTGCCCGGCCGGCGCGTCGGCCGGGCCGTCGGCGATCAGCTCGTCCAGCCGTTCCAGCAGGTCCTCGCGGGTCGTGGCCACCAGGGCGGCGCGGTGCCCGAAGGCCGACCGGCCGGTGGCCAGCGAGTAGGCGACGTCGAGCGGGCGCAGGTCGGGGCGCTGGTCGAGCCGCCCGCGCAGCCGGCGGGCCTGGGCGCGCAGCGCCTGCGGGTCGCGGCCGGACAGCAGCCACGGGACGGCCGAGCCGTCGGCGCCGCCGGCCGGCGCGGCGATCCGCGCCACGGACCGCTCCACCGGGGCCTGTTCGAGCAGGACGTGCGCGTTGGTGCCGCTGATCCCGAAGGAGGAGACGCCGGCCCGGCGCGGGCGGCCGGTGGCGGGCCACGGGCGGCTCTCGGTGAGCAGCGCCACCGCGCCGGAGCCCCAGTCCACGTGCGGGGTCGGCCGGTCCACGTGCAGGGTGCGGGGCAGTGCGCCGTGGCGCATCGCCATCACCATCTTGATCACCCCGGCGACGCCGGCGGCGGCCTGGGTGTGGCCGATGTTGGACTTGACCGACCCGAGGTGCAGCGGCCGGTCCGGCGCCCGGTCCGGCCCGTAGACCGCGAGCAGCGCCTCGGCCTCGATCGGGTCGCCCAGCGCGGTGCCGGTCCCGTGCGCCTCGACCGCGTCGACCTCCGCCGCGGTCAGCCCAGCGGCGGCCAGCGCCTGGCGGACCACCCGCTCCTGGGCCGGTCCGTTGGGGGCGGTGAGGCCGTTGCTGGCGCCGTCCTGGTTGACCGCCGAGCCGCGCAGCAGCGCCAGCACCGGGTGGCCGTGCCGTCGCGCGTCGGAGAGCCGTTCGAGCAGCAGGACGCCGACGCCCTCGCCCCAGCCGGTGCCGTCGGCCGCGGCGGCGAAGGGCTTGCAGCGGCCGTCCGGCGCCAGCCCGCGCTGCCGGGAGAACTCGATGAACGGGGTCGGCGTCGACATCACCGTCACGCCGCCGGCCAGCGCGAGGTCGCTCTCGCCGGAGCGCAGCGACTGCGCGGCCAGGTGCAGCGCCACCAGGGAGGAGGAGCAGGCGGTGTCGACCGAGACCGCCGGGCCCTCCAGTCCCAGCGCGTACGCGACCCGGCCGGACGCCACGCTGCCCGCCGTCCCGGAGCCGAGGTAGCCCTCGACCTCCACGGGCACCCGGCGCGCCCACGAGCCGTAGTCGTGGTACATCACGCCCGCGAAGACGCCGGTCCGGCTGCCGCGCAGGGTCGCGGGGTCGATCCCGGCCCGCTCGACCGCCTCCCAGCTGGTCTCCAGGAGGACGCGCTGCTGCGGGTCCATGGCGAGCGCCTCGCGCGGGTTGATCCCGAAGAACGCGGCGTCGAAGCCGGTCGCGCCGCGCAGGAACGCGCCGTGCCGGGCGTAGCTGGTGCCGGGGGTGGCCGGGTCCGGGTCGTACAGCCGGTCGAGGTCCCAGCCGCGGTCGGTGGGCAGCTCGCCGACGGCGTCGACGCCGTTGGCCACCAGCGCCCAGAGCGCCTCGGGGCTGTCCGCGTCGCCGGGGTAGCGGCAGGCCATCGCGACGATCGCGATCGGCTCGTCGGCGCCGGGGCGCGCGGCGGAGGAGGGGGTGGGCGCGGTCTCCGGCTCCGCCTCGGGGCCCCGGAGGCGGGACGCCAGGTACCCGGCCAGCTCCTGCGGGGTGGGCCGGTCGAAGACCAGGCCGGCGGGCAGGGTGAGACCGGTGGCGGCCCCGAGCCGGTTGCGCAGTTCGAGCGCGGTCAGCGAGTCCATGCCGAACTGGGCGAAGGCCCGGGTGTCCTGGCTCTCGTCCAGGGCGTCGAGCCCGAGGACGGCCGCGGCCTCGGCGCGCACCAGAGCGCCCAGTTCGCGCAGGCGTTCCGCCTCGTCGAGGGCCCGCACCCGGTCGGCCGGCGCGGTGGTGGGGGCGGTGGCCGACGCGGCGGTGGGGGCCGCCGGACGGGCCGCCCGGCGGGTCGGCTCGGGCCGGCGGAGGTCCCGCAGCAGGGGCGGGACCGCGCCGGGCCGGCCCTCCGCCGCGGGGGCATCCGTCGTCGGATCGGCTGGCTGGAGACGCACCGGTGCGAGGAGCGGTTCGTCGGCGGCCAGCGCCGCGTCCAGCAGGGCCAGCCCGTCGGCGGTGCCCAGCGGCAGCACGCCGATCCGGGCGAGCCGGCGCAGATCGGCCTCGCCGAGGCCGGCGGTCAGCCCGCTGCGCTCCGCCCAGAGGCCCCAGGCGAGCGCGGTGGCGGGCAGGCCGAGGCTGCGGCGGCGGAGCGCCAGGGCGTCCAGGAAGGCGTTGGCGGCCGCGTAGTTGCCCTGGCCGGCCGAACCGAGCAGCCCGGCGGCCGAGGAGAACAGGACGAAGGCCGACAGCGGCTGATGCTGCGTCAACTCATGCAGGTGTAGGGCAACATGGGCCTTCGGGAGGAAGGTGCGGGCGAGCCGTTCGGGGGTCAGTGAGCCGATCGCGCCGTCGTCCAGCACCCCGGCGGCGTGCACCACCGCGGTGAGCGGGTGCGCGGCGGGGACACCGGCCAGCAGCGCCGCCAGCGCCGCGCGGTCGGCGAGGTCGCAGCCCGCCACCGTGACCCGGGCGCCCAGCCCGGTCAGCTCGGCCCGCAACTCCGCGACGCCCGGCGCCCGTTCGCCGCGCCGACCGACCAGCAGCAGGTGCCGCGCGCCGTGCTCGGCCACCAGGTGACGGGCGACCAGCCGGCCGAGCAGGCCGGTGCCGCCGGTGATCAGCACGGTGCCGTCCGGGTCGAGCGGGCGGGCCGCCCGCTGCTCGGGGGCCTCGGCCCGGGCCAGCCGCGGCACCCGTACGGTGCCTGCCCGCAGGGCCAGTTGGGGCTCGGTGCCGGTCACCTCGGCCGCCGCGGCCGCCAGTGCGCGGGCCGAGGCGGGGGCGTCGTCGAGGTCGACGAGGACCAGCCGGCCGGGGTGCTCGGTCTGGGCGGAGCTCAGCAGCCCCCAGACGGCGGCCTCGGCGGGGTCCGGAGCCTCGCCCGGAGCCACGGCCACCGCGGACCGGGTGACCAGGACCAGCCGCGCCGGGGTCAGCCGCTCCTCGGCGAGGAACTCCTGGACCAGGGCGAGGGCCCGGGCCGTCGTGCCGAGCGCACGGTCCGCGACGGAACCGGCGTCCGGGTCGTCGTCCGGGTCGTCAGCCAGGCCGGACCGCGCGCCGTCCTCCGAGGCGCGTTCCGAGGCGCGTTCCGGGTCGCGTTCCGGGTCGCGCTCCGGGCGGGGCGGCGGGCCGGTGGTGGCGAACACCAGCGCGGGCACCGGCTCCCCGGCGTCGAGCGCGGTGCGCAGCCCGGCGAGGTCGGCACAGCGGAGCGCGGGCTCGCCGGGCAGCAGATCCGCCGCGCCGAGCACCGCCGCCCGCCCGGGCCGCTCCGGCGCCGCCGGGGCGGTCGGGTGGGGGACGGCCGTCCAGGTGAGGCGGAGGAGCCCGCTCTCCCCGGCGTCGGACCGGCCGGCCGCCAGGTCCGCCGGCGCCGGGCGCAGCACCACGGACCCGACGGCCGCCACCCGGCGCCCCTCCTGGTCGTCCACGGTGAGCGAGGCCTCGCCGGCCCCGGCCATGGTGAGCCGGACCCGCAGGGCGGTGGCGCCGCGCAGGTCCACCGTGACCCGCTGCCAGGCGAACGGCAGCACGGCCGGGGCCTCGCCGCCGTCGCCCCGGGCGGCCAGGTCGATGGTGTGCAGGGCCGCGTCCAGCAGCGCCGGGTGCACCGCGTACCGGTCGGCCTCGTCCTGCTCGGGGCCGGTCAGCGCGACCTCGGCGAGGACGTCCTCGCCGCTGCGCCAGGCCCGGACCAGGTTCCGGAACGCGGGCCCGTAGCCGTAGCCCCGGCGGGCCAGCCGCTGGTACAGGTCGTCGGTCTCGACCGGGACGGCGCCGGGCGGGGGCCAAGCGGCGGGTGACGGCGCGTCGGGCCGGTCCGGGGCGGGTGCCGACAGCGGCGCGAGCAGGCCGGCGGCATGCTGCGTCCACGGCTGGGCCGCCCCGGCGTGCTCGGCGCGGGAGAAGATCCGGACGGTCCGGCGGCCCGCCCCGTCGGCGGAGCCCACCGCCACCTGGAGCGCGACGCCACCGGCGGGCGGCGGGAGCAGCGGCGCGGTCAGGCCGAGCTCGTCGAGCCGCCCGCAGCCGACCTGCCGGCCGGCGCAGAGCGCGAGTTCGACGAAGGCGGTGCCGGGCAGCAGGACGGCGCCCGCGACCCGGTGGTCCCCGAGCCACGGCTGCGCCCGGTCGGCCAGCCGGCCGGTGAGCACGTACTCGTCGGTGCCCGCGAGGTGCAGCACCGAGGAGAGCAGCGGATGCTCCACCGGCCGCTGACCGGCGGTACGCGCGGCGGTGGCCGGGGCGGCGGGGGCGTCCAGCCAGTACCGGGTGCGCTGGAAGGGGTAGGTGGGCAGCTCGACGGCGGGGCCCTCGGCGCGGCCGAGGACGGCCGCCCAGTCCACCTCGGCGCCGGCCGTGAACTCCTCGGCCGCTGCGGCGGCGAGCCCGGTGGCGGCGGTGCCGAGCCCGATGGCGGCGGTGCCGACCACGTCCTCGGCGCCCGCGGCGACGGCTTCGAGTCCGGCGCGCAGCTCCGCCCGGCCGGCGCCCAGGACCACCGCGCGGTGCTCGAAGGCCGACCGGGTGGTGGCCAGGGCGCGGGCCACGGCCACCGGGTCGAGCTCGGGCCGGTCGGCCGTCAGGGCGAGCAGCTGCGCGGCGCGGGCCCGCAGCGCGCCGGGCGTCCGACCGGAGAGCACCCACGGGGTGGCGTCCTCCGCCGTGCCCGGGTGGGGTTCGGGCTGGTCCACCGGTTGCTCATCGGGCTGTTCGAGGATGACGTGGGCGTTGGTGCCGCTGATGCCGAACGAGGAGACGGCGGCCCGGCGCGGGCGGTGGCCGGCGGGCCAGGGGGTGTTCTCGGTGAGCAGGGCGACGGCGCCGGAGGACCAGTCCACGTACGGCGTCGGCTCGTCGAGGTGCAGGGTGCGGGGCAGCAGGCCGTGGCGCATCGCCATGACCATCTTGATCACTCCGGCGACGCCGGCGGCGGCCTGCGGGTGGCCGAGGTTGGACTTGACCGAGCCGAGGTGCAGCGGCTGGTCCTGCGGGCGGCCCTGCCCGTAGGTGGCGAGGACGGCCTGGGCCTCGATCGGGTCGCCCAGCCGGGTGCCGGTGCCGTGCGCCTCGACGGCGTCCACGTCGGCGGTGGTGAGCCCCGCGGCGGTCAGGGCCTGCCGGATCACCCGTTCCTGGGCGGGTCCGTTGGGGGCGGTGAGGCCGTTGCTGGCGCCGTCCTGGTTGATCGCCGAGCCGCGGACCACGGCGAGCACCCGGTGCCCGTTCCGACGCGCGTCGGACAGCCGCTCCAGCACCACCACGCCGACGCCCTCGCCCCAGCCGGTGCCGTCGGCCGCGGCGGCGAAGGGCTTGCAGCGGCCGTCGGGTGCCAGCCCGCGCTGCCGGGAGAACTCGACGAAGACACCCGGGCTCGACATGACCGTCACCCCGCCCGCCAGCGCGAGCGAGCACTCGCCCTGGCGCAGCGACTGCGCGGCCAGGTGCAGCGCCACCAGCGAGGTGGAGCAGGCGGTGTCGACCGAGACCGCCGGGCCCTCCAGCCCCAGGGCGTAGGCGAGCCGCCCGGAGGCCACGCTCGCGGCGCTGCCGGTCAGCACGTAGCCCTCGGCGCCGCCGCTCGGCTCCGCCAGCCGCGGGCCGTACTCGCCGTTGGACGCGCCGACGTACACCCCGGTGGCGCTGCCGCGCAGGGCGGCCGGGTCGATGCCGGCGCGTTCGACCGCCTCCCAGCCGGTCTCCAGCAACAGGCGCTGCTGCGGGTCCATGGCGAGCGCCTCGCGCGGGCTGATCCCGAAGAACGCCGCGTCGAACTCGCCCGCGTCGTACAGGAATCCGCCGTGCCGGCTGTACGTGGTGCCGGGTCGGCCGGGCTCCGGGTGGAACAGCCGGTCGAGGTCCCAGCCGCGGTCCCCGGGCAGCTCGCCGATCGCGTCGGTGCCCGAGACGACGAGGTCCCACAGGCCCTCCGGCGAGCTCACCCCACCGGGGTACCGGCAGGCCATGCCGACGATCGCGATCGGCTCGTCGGCCGTGGCCGGGAGAGCGGCCGGGAGAGCGGTGGCGGTGTCGGTGAGCCGGTCGTCCGCACCGGCGAGCCGGGCCAGCACCACCCCGGCCACCGCGCGGGGGGTGGGGTGGTCGTAGACCAGGGTCGGGGAGAGCCGCAGCCCGGTCGCCGCGTTCAGGCGGTTGCGCAGCTCCACCGCGCTCAGCGAGGTGAGGCCGAGCTCGGAGAAGACCCGGCCCTCCCGCACCTGCTCGGCGGAGGCGAACCCGAGGACGGTCGCGACGGCCCCGCGCACCAGCTCGGACACCGCCTGCGCGCGGTCCTCCGGGTCGAGCCCGGCCAGCCGCCGGGCCAGGTCCCCGCCGTCCGCGTCGGCGGCGGCCGGAGCGGCGGCGACCACCCGGCGCGCCTCGGGGACGGTGTCGAACAGCGGGTGCGGACGGGCCAGGGTGACGGCGGGGACCAGGACGTCCCAGTCGACCCGCGCCACCGTGACGCAGTCGTCCCCGGCGGTCAGCGCCCGCTCCAGCGCGGCCAGGCCCTGCCCGGGGTCGAGCCCGGCCAGGCCGAGCCGCCCGAGCTGCTCGGCGACGGCCGGACCGGCGGCCATCCCGGCGCCGGCCCACGGGCCCCAGGCGATCGAGGTGGCCGGCAGGCCCTCGGCCCGGCGGCGCTGCGCGAGCGCGTCGAGGTGGGCGTTGCCGGGGGCGTAGCCGCCCTGCCCGGGCAGACCCCAGGTGGCGGCAACGGAGGAGAACAGCACGAAGGCGGACAGCTCGGCGCCCCTGGTCAGCTCGTCCAGGTTC
Organism: Kitasatospora sp. NPDC097643; assembly: GCF_040302625.1. NCBI lineage: Bacteria > Bacillati > Actinomycetota > Actinomycetes > Kitasatosporales > Streptomycetaceae > Kitasatospora > Kitasatospora sp. NPDC097643. The sequence continues at coordinate 107,308 of NZ_JBEOSA010000019.1, forward strand.
CGGGCGGCGGTGGCCTTGGCGCGCAGCGCGCGGTCCAGCCGCTCGGGGGTGAGGTCCTCGAGCAGCGCGTCGTCCAGCTGCCCGGCCGCGTGCACGACGGCCGTCAGCGGCAGGTCTTCCGGCAGCGCGGCGAGGACGGCGGCGAGCGCGTCGCGGTCGGCGGCGTCGCAGGCGGCGAGGGTGACCCGGGCGCCGAGCGCGGTCAGCTCGGCGCGCAGCCGCTCGGCGCCGGGGGCCTGCGCGCCGCGCCGGCTGACCAGCAGCAGGTGTTCGGCCCCGGCCTCGGCGAGCCGGCGGGCCACCAGGGCGCCGAGCGCCCCGGTGCCGCCGGTGACCAGCGCGGTCCCGTGGGTGCGCCACGGGCGGCCGGCGTACGGCGGCGCGGGGGCCCGCTCCAGCCGGCGGGCGAACACGCCGGACGGCCGGACCGCGAGCTGGTCCTCCGGGCCGTCGCCGGCCAGCACGGCGAGCAGGTGGTCGACGGAGGCCGCGTCGGCCTCGGCGGGCAGGTCGACCAGGCCGCCGCGGCGCTCGGGGTGCTCCAGGGCGACGATCCGCCCCAGACCCCAGAGCTGGGCCTGCTCCGGGTGCCGGACCGGATCCCCGACACCGGTGCCCACGGCGCCGCTGGTGGCGTGCCAGAGCGGGGCGGTGACCTCCAGCTCGCCGAGCGCCTGGGTCAGCGCGAGCGAGGCGGCCAGACCGGCGGGCACGGCCGGACGGCCGGGCAGCGCCCCCTCGGCCAGGGCGAGCAGCGAGAGCACGCCGGCCGGGCGGGCCCCCTCGAACGCGTCGCGCAGCAGCCCGCCGACCCGGTCCCGGTCGGCGGTCGGGTCGACGGCGAGCCGCCGAATCTCGACACCCCGAGCGGCCAGCGCCCGAACGGCCGCCTCCGCCCAGGGCCCGGCCGGGCTTGCGTCCGCCGGGACGACCACCAGCCAGCGGCCGGCGGGGGTGGTGGCGGGGGCGAGGCCGGCCGGGTGCCAGCGGACCCGGTAGCGCAGGGTGTCCAGCGCCGCGTCGGCCCGTCGGCGGTCGTGCCAGCGGGACAGCGCCGGCAGGGCCGCAGCCAGCGCCTTGGTGGTGGGGCCGTCCGGCTCGGCACCGGAATCCAGCTGGGCGGCGACGGCGGCGGCGTCACCCCGCTCCACCGCGGCCCAGAAGAGCTGCTCGCTCCCGCCGTCGGCGGGGCTTACGGCGGTGCCCGGGGCAGTGGCGCGGGCGTCCAGCCAGTAGCGCGTGCGCTGGAACGGGTAGGTGGGCAGCTCGACGACGCGGGCGCCGGTGTCGGCGAACACCACCGACCAGTCCACGGTGAGCCCCTGGACGAAGTCCTCGGCGGCGGCCGCGACGAGCCCGCCGGGCGCAGCGGGCGCGGGGGTGGTGGTGGGTCCGTCCGGTCCGGGAGCCGCAGCGGGCCCGGCGGCCGTGGTGCCCTCGGCCGGGACGGCGGCGTGGACCACGCCCTCGGCTCCGGCGGCGACGGCTTCCAGCCCGGCGCGCAGCTCCGCCCGGCCCGTGCCCAGGACCACCGCGCGGTGTTCGAAGGCGGTCCGGGTCGCGGCCAGGGTGTACGCGACGTCGACCGTGCGGTCCTGCGGCCGGGCCGTCAGGTGAAGACCGAGGTGCCGTGCCTGCTCGCGCAGCGCCTCGGGCGTACGTGCGGACAGCACCAGCGGCAGCGGTCGTTCGGGGGCGGCACCAGCATCAACGGAATCCGGCTCGGGCTCTTCGAGGATGACGTGGGCGTTGGTGCCGCTGATGCCGAACGAGGAGACGGCGGCCCGGCGCGGGCGGTGGCCGGCGGGCCAGGGGGTGTTCTCGGTGAGCAGGGCGACGACACCGGAGGACCAGTCCACCTCCGCGGTGGGCGCGTCCACGTGCAGGGTGCGGGGCAGCAGGCCGTGGCGCATCGCCATGACCATCTTGATCACCCCGGCGACGCCGGCGGCGGCCTGCGGGTGGCCGAGGTTGGACTTGACCGAGCCGAGCCACACCGGCTGGTCCTGGGACCGCCCCTGCCCGTAGGTGGCGAGCAGCGCCTGGGCCTCGATCGGGTCGCCCAGCCGGGTGCCGGTGCCGTGCGCCTCGACGGCGTCCACGTCGGCGGTGGTGAGCCCGGCGGCGGCCAGCGCCTGCCGGATCACCCGCTCCTGGGCCGGGCCGCTCGGTGCGGTGAGGCCGTTGCTGGCGCCGTCCTGGTTGATCGCCGAGCCGCGGACCACGGCCAGCACCCGGTGCCCGTTCCGGTGGGCGTCGGACAGCCGCTCGACGAGCAGGATGCCCACTCCCTCGCCCCAGCCGGTGCCGTCGGCGGCTGCGGCGAAAGCCTTGCAGCGCCCGTCCTCGGCGAGCCCGCGCTGGCGGCTGAACTCGACGAAGGTGCCCGGGGTCGACATCACCGTCACCCCGCCGACCAGGGCGAGCGAGCACTCGCCCTGGCGCAGCGACTGCGCGGCCAGGTGCAGCGCGACCAGCGAGGACGAGCAGGCGGTGTCGACCGAGACCGCCGGACCCTCCAGCCCGAAGACGTAGGCGAGCCGCCCGGAGGCCACGCTGCCGGCGCCGCCGGTCAGCAGGTAGCCGTCGGTGCCGTGCGCGGCCTCGTGCAGGCGCGGCCCGTAGTCGGAGGCCATCAGCCCGGTGAAGACGCCGGTGCGGCTGCCGCGCAGCGGGCCGGGGTCGATTCCGGCGCGTTCGAAGGCCTCCCAGGCGACTTCGAGCAGCAGCCGCTGCTGCGGGTCGGTGGCCAGGGCCTCGCGCGGTGCCAGGCCGAAGAACTCGGCGTCGAAGCGGTCGGCGTCGTGCAGGAAGCCGCCGCGCCGGGTGTAGCTGGTGCCCGGGTGCTGCGGGTCGGGGTGGTGGAGCGCGTCGAGGTCCCAGCCCCGGTTGTCGGGGAAGGGGCTGACGGCGTCGCGGCCCTCGGCGACCAGCCGCCACAGCTCCTCCGGGCCGGTGGCCCCGCCCGGGAACCGGCAGGCCATCCCGACGATCACCACCGGATCGTCCTCGGCGGCGGGAGCGTCGATGGCGGGGGCGTCGATGGTGGCGGCGTCGATGGTGGTCCGCGGTGCCGTCGTACCGTCCGGGCCGAGCAGCGCGGTGCGCAGGTGGGCGGCCAGCGCGCGGGGGGTGGGGTGGGCGAAGACGGCGGTGGTGGGCAGCCGCAGCCCGGTGGCCGCGTTCAGGCGGTTGCGCAGTTCGACGGCGGCGAGGGAGTCGAAGCCGGACTCCTTGAAGGCGCGGTCCGCGCCGACCGCGCCGCCGGAGTCGTGGCCGAGGACGGCGGCCGTCTGTTCCCGGACGAGCTCGACCAGCCGGGCGTCCCGGTCGGGCTCGGGCAGCGCGGCCAGCCGTTCGGCCAGCGACTGCGGCTCCCCGCCGGTCCGCGGAGCCCCCGCGACGGGGGCGGGGGCGGCGACAGGGGCGGGCGCGGGGAGTACCGCCGAGCCGGGCTCCGGCAGCCAGTAGGGCGTGCGCTGGAAGGCGTAGGTGGGCAGCTCGACCGGCCGGGTGCGGCCGAAGAAGGGGGTCCAGTCCACGGCGGCGCCGGCCACCTGGGCCTGGGCGAGCGAGGTGAGCAGCCTGGTCCGGCCGCCGTCCTCGCGCCGGAGCGTGCCGACGACGGTGGCCGGGTCCGCCGGGGTGGTGACCGGCTCGGCGGTCTCCTGGACGCCGACGACGAGCACGGGGTGCGGGCTGGACTCGACGAACAGCCGGGCCCCGTCGGCGAGCAGGCCGCGGACGGTCTCCTCGAACCGCACGGTCTGGCGCAGGTTCCGGTACCAGTAGCCGGCGTCCAGCGCCGTGGTGTCGGCGACCGGGCCGGCGGTGACGGTGGACCAGAAGGCGGCGTCGGTGGCCGGGCGGGGGGTGATGTCGGCGAGGGCGGCGAGCAGGTCGTCCCGGACGGCCTCGACGCCGGGGGAGTGCGAGGCGTAGTCGACGTCGATCCGTCGCGCCCGGACGTCCTCCGCCTGGTAGGCGGCGAGGAGTTGGTCGAGGACGGCGGTGTCGCCGGCGAGCACGGTGGCGGAGGGGCCGTTGACGGCGGCCACCGAGACCCGGTCGTGCCAGGGCGCGATGCGCTCGGCGACCTCGGCGACGGGCAGCGGCACGGAGACCATGCCGCCGGTCCCGGCGAGCCGGGCGAGGGCCCGGGAGCGCAGTGCGACGACCTTGGCCGCGTCCCGCAGCGACAGCACCCCGGCGACCTGGGCGGCGGCGATCTCGCCCTGGGAGTGGCCGACCACCGCGTCCGGGGTGACGCCGTGGGCCTGCCACACCGCGGCGAGCGAGACCATGACGGCCCACAGCGCGGGCTGGACGACGTCCACCCGTTCCAGGGACGGCGCGTCGGGTTCGCCGCGCAGCACGGCCTCGAGCGACCAGTCGACGAACTCGGCGAGCGCCTCCTCGCAGGCGGCGATCCGTTCGGCGAAGACCGCGCTGTCGGCCAGCAGTTCGCGGCCCATGGCCGCCCACTGGGAGCCCTGGCCGGGGAAGACCAGGACGGTGCGGCCCCGCCCGGCCGGGGCGGTGGACAGCACGGTGGTGCGGGCGGGCCGGTCCTCGGCGAGGGCGGTGAGCCCGGCGAGCAGCTCCGCGCGGTCGGCGCCGACCACCACCGCGCGGTGCTCGAAGACCGAGCGGGTGGTGGCCAGGGCGTGGCCGACGTCCGCCGGGTCGAGGTTCTGATGCTCCGTCACATACGAGGCGAGACGGGCGGCCTGGGCCCGCAGTGCCGCGCCACCGCGGGCGGACAGCGGCCACGGAACGGCGCCGGCGGCCGGTACCCGCTCCGCCGCCTCGTCCTCCGCCTCGGGTACGGGCGGCGGTTCGGCCAGCACCACATGGCAGTTGGTGCCGCCGAGGCCGAAGGAGCTGACGCCGGCGACCAGTTCGCGCTCCTCCTGCGGCCAGGGCGAGAGCTCGGTGTGGACGGCGAGGTTGAGGTCGTCCAGCGGGATGGCCGGGTGCGGGGTCCGGTAGTGCAGGCTCGGCGGGACGAGCCGGTGCCCGATGGCGAGGGCGGCCTTGACGAACCCGGCGATACCGGCCGCGCCTTCGAGGTGGCCGAGGTTGGTCTTCACCGACCCGACCCGCAGCGGCCCCTCGCCCGCCCGGCGCGCGCGGCCCACCGCGGCGCCGAGGGCGGCGGCCTCCACCGGGTCGCCGGCCCGGGTGCCGGTGCCGTGCAGTTCGACGTACTGGGCGTCGGCCGGGTCGGTGCCGGCGCGCTGGTAGGCCTGCCGGATCACCGCCTCCTGGGCCTGCGGGTTGGGCGCGGTCAGGCCGGTGCCGCCGCCGTCGTTGTTGACCGCGCTGCCGCGGATCACGCAGAGCACCGGGGCCCCGGCCGCGAGCGCGTCGTCGAGCCGCTGGAGTACCACCAGGGCGCCGCCCTCGCCGCGCACGTAGCCGTTGGCCCGGGCGTCGAAGGTGTGGCAGCGGCCGTCCGGGGAGAGGCCGCCGAGCTTGGCGGCGGTGACGGCGCTCTCCACCGCGAGGTCCAGGTTCACCCCGCCGGCCAGGGCGAGCGTGCTCTCGCCGCGCCGCAGGCTCTCGCAGGCCAGGTGCACCGCGACCAGGGAGGAGGACTGGGCGGTGTCCACCACCAGGCTCGGCCCGGCCAGGCCGAGGGCGTGCGAGAGGCGGTTGGCGATGATGCCGCGTTGCAGTCCGGCCGCCCAGTGCCGGGTGGTCCCCGTGGCGCCGCCGCGGCGCAGCAGGGTGGCGTAGTCGTCCCAGATCGCGCCGACGAAGACGCCGGTCGTGCTGCCGGCCAGCGCCGCGGGGACCAGGCGGGCGTACTCCAGGGCCTCCCAGCCGAGTTCCAGCATCAGCCGTTGCTGCGGGTCGGTGGCGGCGGCCTCGCGCGGGCCGATGCCGAAGAACTCGGCGTCGAAGCCGGTGACGGTGGGCCAGTCCAGGAAGCCGCCGTGCCGCAGGTCGGCCCGGCCGGGGGCGTCCAGGTCGCCGTCGCCGTACCAGGCGGCGGCGTCCCAGCGCTCGGGCGGGGTCGGGACGACGGCGTCGCGGCCTTCGCTCAGCAGCTGCCAGAACGCCTCGGGCGAGGACGCGCCGGGGAAACGACAGGCCAGACCGATCACCGCGATCGGGGCGTCCACCGCGGTCGGGGCGCCCACCGCGATCGGGGCGTCTGGTGCTCCCGGCTCCGGGCGGGGCTGCGCGGTGGGCGGCTGGTCCATCGGTTCCGTCTCCCTCGTTCCGAGCGGGGAAGCCGGCCGGCTCCCGGGGCGGGTGCGGGAGGCGGCCGGCGGGTCGCGGCGCATGACGAATTTCCCGGTCCGGGCGGGACGTTGGGCATCGACGCCGGGGCAGACGGGTGCCTGCCCCGGTCGCTGCCCGGACCGGGAGTCCTGGGGCCTGTCCGGCGGATCCCGCCGGGGAAGGGGGTGCTGGCGTCAGATGCCCATGCCGATGCCGCCGCCGACCGGGAGGACGGCGCCGGTGATGTAACTGGCCTCCTCGCTGGCCAGGAAGCGCACGGCGGCGGCCACCTCGCGGTCGGTGCCGGGGCGGCCGAGCGGGGTCATCTTCATGGTGTCGCGCATCCGGCGGTCGGACAGCGACTTGGTCATGTCGGTTTCGATGATGCCGGGGGCGACGAGGTTGACGGTGATCCCGCGCGGCCCCAACTCCCAGGCCAGCGACCGGGCGAAGCCCAGCAGCGCGGTCTTGGTGGCCGCGTAGTTGGTCTGGCCGGGGGAGCCGAGGAAGCCGAGCGCGGAGGAGAGCAGCACGATCCGGCCGCGCCGCTCGGCGAGCATGGTGGCGGCCGCGGCGCGCACCGTCCGGAACACGCCCCGCAGGTTGACGTCCAGCACCTCGTCGAAGGCCTTGTCGTCCATCCGCAGCAGCAGGGTGTCGCGGGTGATGCCGGCGTTGGCGACCAGCACCTCGACCGGGCCCTGCTCGCGGGCGACGGTCTCCAGCGCCTCCTCCACCGAGGTCTGGTCGGTGACCTCGCAGCGCACGCCGAGGAAGCCCTCGGGGACGTCGCCCCCGCGGTGGCCGACCGCGACCCGGTCGCCGTCGGCCGCCATCGCGCGGGCCACCGCCAGTCCGATGCCGCGGTTGGCGCCGGTGATGAAGACGGAGCGTGACATGGTTCGTGTGTCGCCTTTCGTGGGGGGTGGTCGTTCGCCGCGGTGGAGCCCTTCCGGGCGGCGCACCGCCCGTGGAACGGTCAGCGCACCGCCCGTGGAACGGTCAGCGCTCCGGGGCCTGGACGAGCAGGCAGGACCAGGTGAACCCGGCGCCCGCGCTGAACACCAGGGCGGCCTCGCCGGGGGCCAGCACGTCCGCGTCCAGCAGGTCCGCGAGGCCGGCCACCGCGTCGCCGGCGCCCAGGTGGCCGGTGGCGCGGCCGAAGTCCAGCGGCTCGGCGGAGGTCTCCTCGGCGAGGATGGCGAGCCAGGACTCCTGGAGGGTCTTGCGGCCGAAGCGGGGCAGCACCGCGTAGCGCAGCCGGGGGTCGCGCGGGTGCATCCCGGCGCCGTCCAGGGCGTCGGCGATGATCGTGCGGATGCTGCGCCGGTTGACCTCGACGAACCGCTCGTTGCCGTGTTCGCGCAGGTAGGCGCGCTTGGTGACGCGCATGTCGACCCGGTCGCGCACCCCGCGGGAGACCGGTGCGAAGGGGTCGACGCCGCGGTGCATGGCCTCCAGCTCGGCGGCGGCGGTGCTGGCCGTCGAGCGCAGCAGCAGCCCGTCCTCGGTGTCCGCGCCGGGGCCGCTGAGCACGACCGCCGTCCCGCCGTCGCCGTAGGCCACCCCGTAGTCGCTGGCCCAGCGGTCGAAGCCGGGCGCGGTGAAGCGGTCGGCGGTGGTGACCAGGGCGCGCCGGGGCGTGCCCGCGGGGCCGGCCGCGGTCAGGTACGTCGAGGCGAGCTGGACGGCGGTGCTGCCGCCGTTGCACACCTGCTGGATGCCGATGGGCAGGGCGCGGTCGGCGCCGATCCGGTGCGCGATGTAGTGGGCGGGCGACCACAGGTCGTGCCCCTGGTAGTACATGCTCGCGTGGAAGGTCAGGTCGAGCTCCTTGGGCTCGATGCCGACCGTGTCCAGCGCCTTGCGCGCGGCGGCCACCGCCATGTCGGGCGCCGTCTCCTCGACGGCGGCGGGGACGTCCTCGTGCCCGAGGTCCCGGGCGTGGCGCGGCGTCAGCCGGCCCTCCTGGACCGCGCACTCGACGCGGTCGCGCTCCTCGGGAAGCCACAGCGCCGCGGCCGTAATGGCCACCGGTTCCGCGAGCCTCATCCCTCGACCTCCTTGCTGGCGTGCGCTCTCCGGGCTCTTCCCGGCCAAGTCTGCGGAGGGCGGATAGAAACGGGTTAAAAGCAGCCGTCGGCCGTCGGCCAGAACGGCCCGAATTCGCTGTTCCGGACCATGCCACCTTCGACACACGGCCGCCTGCAACTATTGACGGGTTGCTCCTCCACCTCCCGCTGGATTCGAATGTCGGGGAACGCGCCGAACGGCCGTCGGGAAACCGGCAGCCGGTAATTCCACGGCAATGGCGTCCAATTCGAGGGGAAGAAGAACATGAGCAGCAGCGCACTTCCGGGCGAAATTCGGGAGAAGATCCGCGAAATCGTCGCCGAGGTACTCGAAGCGGACATCACCGACCTCAACGACGAAAAGAGCTTCGTCGACGACCTCGACGCCGACTCGCTCCTGGTGATCGAGATCATCTCGCGCTTCGAGCGTGACCTGCGGATCAAGATCCCCAAGGACGACCTGTCCGAGCTGGACACCCTGCCCGAGGCGTACGAGCTGGTCGGCAAGCACTACGTTCCGGAGGCCGTGGGTGCCTGACAGGGCTTCCCGGCGGGTCGTCGTCACCGGGCTCGGGGCCGTCAGCGGCCTCGGGCTCGGGACCGGGGCGCTGATCGAGGGCATCCGGCAGGGCCGGAGCGGGATCGGCCCCGCGGAGCAGTTCGACCCGACCGGCTTCGAGCACACCCTGGCCGGTGAGGTCCGCGGCTTCGACCCGGCGGAGCACCTGCACCGCACCGCCCCCGAGCGGTGGGGGCGCAGCGGTCAACTCGCCGCCGCCGCAGGCCGGATGGCCGTCGCCGACGCCGGTCTGGACGGCCCGGCGGCGCTCCCGGACGGGGGCGTCAGCTGCTTCGGCACGACCAACGGCGAGTCGCAGGCGGTCGAGCACGCGGTGGCCCGGTGGGTCGCCGAGGGGCCCGGCGCCCTGGAGCCGGCGCAGGTCGGCCGCACCGAGCCGGGCAACATCGCCAGCGCGGTCTCGGCCGAGCTGGGCCTCACCGGCGAGGCCGTCACCTTCGGCACGGCGTGCGCCGCCGGCAACTACGCCATCGGCTACGCCTACGACCTGATCCGCGCCGGCGAGGCCGACTTCGCGGTCTGCGGCGGCGCGGACGCCTCCAACCGGGCGACCCACGCGGGCTTCCACGCGCTCGGCGCGCTCGCCGAGACCGTGCCGCGCCCCTTCGACGAGCACCGCGACGGCATCGTCACCGCCGAGGGCGGGGCGGCGCTCGTCCTGGAACCGCTCGACGAGGCGCTGCGGCGCGGCGCCCGGATCTACGCCGAGGTGCTCGGCTACGGCATGACCTGCGACGCCAAGCACATGACCAACCCGAACGCCGCGACCATCGCCGAGTGCGTGCGCATCGCGCACGCCAACGCGGGCGTCACGCCGGGGGACGTCGACTACATCTGCGCGCACGGCACCGGCACCCGGGCCAACGACGTCACCGAGGTGGGCGCCGTGCGGGAGGTGTTCGGGGCGGCCCTGCCCCCGATCAGCTCCATCAAGTCGATGCTGGGGCACACCATGGGCGCGGCCGCGGCCTTCGGCGCCCTGGTCTCCTGCGCCGCCCTGCACGAGGGGTTCCTGCCGCCGAGCGCGACGCTGCGCACGGTGGACCCGGCCCTGGGCGAGGTGGACGTCGTCCCCGGCACCGCCCGGGCCGCCGCGCCCCGCGTGGTGCAGAACCACGGCTTCGCCTTCGGCGGCAACAACGCGGTCCTCCTGCTAGGGAAGGTCGAGGCATGACCGGATCCACTCTGCTCGCACCGGCGGCGTCCGCCCGCCCGGCCGCCCGGGAGGAGGGCGGGGCGCCGGCGGTCGCGCCGGTCGACATCCTCGGCCACGGCGTGTTCAGCGCCGCCGGGTTCGGCCCGGAGGCGATCGCCGCCGCGCAGTCCCGGCCGTCGGCCCCGGCCGGGGCGCACGGCGATGCGCAGGACGGGGTACCGGCCGAGCTGCCGGGCGAGGGCTGGCCCGAGCTGGCCGTCCGCCCGGTGACCGGCTTCGACCCGGTCGCCGTCCTCGGCCGCAAGGGCCTGTCCCGGCTCTCCCGCACCGACCAGCTGGTGATGGCGGCCTGCACGCTCGCCGCCGACGCGGTGGCCGCGCCGGCGGCACAGGCCCGGACCGGCCTCGTGCTCGGCACCACCGTGGGCAGCTCCGGCGCCCAGGAGGTGTTCTTCCGGGACACCTTCGTGCAGGAGTACCCCTACCTGGTCAACCCGTCGGCCTTCCCCGGCACGCTGATGAACTCGGCGGCCGGCAAGACCGCCATCCGGCTCGGCCTCACCGGCGTCAACGCGACCGTCTCCGGCGGCCCGCTGGCCGCCCTGCACGCGCTGCGCTACGCCCGGACGGCACTGGTCAACGGCCACGCCGACCGGCTGCTCGCGGGCGGCGTCGAGGAGCTGTCCGCGGCGTCCGCCTGGGCCTGGCGGCAGAGCGGCGCGCTGCACCCGGCGGCCGCCCTCGGCGAGGGCTGCGGGATCTTCGTGCTGGAGCGCGCGGGCGCGGCCGGTGCGGGCCGGGGCGTCCTCGGGCAGCTGCTCGCCTGTGAGACCGGCTACGCGGACCCGGTCACCGAGGGCCCGCTCGGGGTGGCCGGCCGGCTCGCCGCCGTGGTGCGCCGGGCGCTGCGCCGCAGCGGCCTGCCGGCCGACGAACCGGTGGCCGTCGCGCCCGGGGCGGCGGCCCGGCGGGGCTGGTCCGCGGTCGAGCGCCGCGCCCTGCGCACGGCCCTCGGCGCCGTTCCGGCGGACCGGCTGGTCCGCACCGGGGCCCTGTTCGGCGAGACGTACGGGGCGTCCGTCGCCCTGCAACTGGCGGCCGTCCTGGCCCGCTGGCAGTCCGGCGCGGCCGCACCGGGCGAGCGCGCGGCCGTGCTCACCGCGGTCGGCCCGGACGGGTCCGTCGGCGCCGCGGTGATCGCCCGGCCCGACCCGCGCTGAGCCCCGCCCGCGCCGAGCCCGACCCGCGCCGAGCCCGACCCGCGCCCCGCCTGTGCCGAGCCCGCGCCCGCCCACCGCACCGATCTGGAGAGAACTCATGGAAAGCACGTCCCTGCTCGCCCCGCCGGACCAGGACGGCGACGCGCCGGCCCCGCTGGCGTACGAGCAGACCGTCCCCCGCAGCCTGGTGCACCGTTGGTCGCTGTCCGAGGTGTTCCTGACCGGATCGCGGGCGACGGACGACCGGCGGTTCGAGGCCGCCGCCCAACTCCCGCTGTCCCACGGGTACTTCCGGGACCACCCGGGCCGCCTCGACCACCACGACGTGCTGCTGGTGCTGGAGGCGTGCCGGCAGTCCGTCACCGCCGCCGCCCACCTCCACCAGGGCGTCCCGGCCGCCACCACCTTCATGGTGACTTCCTGGTCCCTGGAGGTCGCCGACCGGGACGCGCTGGCCTGCGGCACCCGCCCCGGCGAGCTGGCCATCGCCGGCGACGTCACCGGCCGCCACGTGCGCGGCGGGCGGCTGCGCCGGCTGGAGTTCGCGATGGATCTCGGCCTGGACGGCCGCCCGCTCGGCCACCTCACCATGGACGTCCGCGCGACCGCGACCGACCAGTACCACAACCTGCGCTACATGCAGCGCGGCAGCGAGGTCCCGACCGCCTTCGGCCTGCCCGCCGACCCGCTGGGCGAGCCGGTCGACCCCCGCGCGGTGCACCGCCTCGACCCGGTGAACGCCGTCCTCGACGACGTCCGCCGCGAGGACACCCGGCTGACCGCCGTGCTCAGCCCGCGCACCTTCCGCAACCGCAGCATGTACGACCACCCGTACGACCACGTCCCGGCCATGGTCTTCAGCGAGGCCGCCCGCCAGAGCGCCCTGCTGCTCGCCGACGGCGCGGAGGGCGCGGGCCGGGTGCTGCGCCTGGAAGGCTCCTTCGACCGCTTCGCCGAACTGGACCAGACCGTGCGGCTCACCGCCGCCCCGGACCCGGACCGCGGCGCCACCTCCTACCTGATGCGGGCGGTGCAGGGCGAAGAGGCCGTGGCCTCCGTCTCCGTCACCCTCGGCTGACCCCCTCCCACCACCCCTCCCGGAAGGCACATCATGTCCCACCTGTCCATGGTCTGGTTCGACTTCGGCGGCGTGCTCTCCCCGCCGCTGGAGCGCATCTACGAGGCCTACGAGGTCAAGACCGGCATCACCCCCCGTCAGCTCAAGGCCGCCATCAAGGGCGTCGCCGACGAGATGGGCCTGCCCACCATGGCGCCCGTCGAGGTCGGCGTGATCAGCGAGCCCGAGTGGGGCCGCCGGCTGGCCCGGGTGCTGGCCGAGCAGAACCCCGGCATCGACCTCTCCCGGGCCGAGCTGGAGACCTTCGGCCGCCAGTGGTTCGACGGCGTCCGGGCCAACCCGGTGATGGTCCGGGCGTACCGCTACCTCCAGGAGAACGGGGTGCGCACCGGCATCCTGTCCAACAACGTCACCGAGTGGGGCCCGTACTGGAAGGCGATCATCGCCCCGGTCGGCGAGGTCGACGTGCTGATCGACTCCTCCGAGGTCGGCCACCGCAAGCCGGACCCGGAGATCTTCGAGATCGCCGCCAAGACCGCCGACGTCGCCCCGGTCGAGTGCCTGCTCATCGACGACGTCGAGGAGAACCTCGCGGCCGCCCGCGCCCAGGGCTGGAAGACGGTGCTCTTCCGGGACGACGAGCAGACCCTCGCCGACCTGCGCGAAGCGACCGGCCTGGCCGGCCTGACCGACCTGCTCTGAACCCGGCCGTACCGGACCTCCAGGAGGAGCCACCCGCATGACCACCTCACTCGACGCGTCCGTCTCGGTCACGGACATCCCGGGCCTCGACCCGACCCCGCTGTACACGCCGGTGCCCGAGCGCTCGGCCGGCGGTCTGCCCCAGATCGCCCTGCCCAGCGGCCACCGGGCGGTGCACCTGACCCGCTACGCGGACGTCCACAAGGTGCTCACCGACCCGACCTTCGGCCGGACCGAGACCAATGTCGAGGGCGGCCCGACCTTCTTCCCGACCACCCTGCCGCCCGAGATGCTGATCAACCTCGACGGCCAGGACCACTCCCGGCTGCGCCGGTTCGTCACCGCGGACTACAGCGCCAACGCGGTCGCCAAGTTGCGTCCGTACCTGGACGACGCGATCACCCGCAGCTTCGCCGAGCTGCGCGCCCAGGAGCGGCCCGATCTGTACACCGCCGTCCTGGACCGGGTGCCGATCGAGCTGACCTGCCACTTCCTGGGCATCCCGGTGGAGGACGTGGCGTACTTCCGCCCGCACTCGCGCACCATCCAGATGGCGCTGCACGACGACGTCCCGCAGCTGGTGGAGGACTTCTTCACCGCGTACAACTACGTCGCGGACATGGTCGCCGGGAAGCGCCCGTACGTCCCGGGCGGCCTGATCGAGAAGTTCATCCAGGGCCGGAACGAGACCGAGCCGCCGCTGGAGGACAAGGAGCTCGTCGGCATCATCTTCACCGCCGTGGTGTCGGTGGACCAGAACGTGCTGTCGGTGCTCGCCAAGGCCGCCCACGCGCTGCTCAGCGCGCCGAGCCTGTGGCAGCGGGCGGTGGCCGAGCCGGAGATCGTGCCGCAGATGGTCGAGGAGATCATCCGGTTGGTCCCGCTGGGCCGGATGTCCACCTTCCCGCGGGTCGCCCACCGCGAGGTGGTGACCTCCGAGGGCACCATCCAGGTCGGCGACATCGTGTACCCGGACGCCTTCCTGGGCAACCGCGATCCCGAGGTGTACGAGCACCCGCTGGTCATCGACCCGGACCGCAAGGGCAAGCGGCACCTCCAGTTCGGCTACGGCATGCACCACTGCCTCGGCGCCGCGCTGGCCCGGCTGGAGATCGGCGACATCCTCACCCGGCTGGTGCGCGAGTTCCCGGACCTGCGGCTGGACGGCGACCCGGCCGACCTGGCCTGGGACGAGGGGGCGCTGCTGCGCCGCCCGACCACGCTGCCGGTGCGCTGGTAGCGGTACACAGCCCGCGGGGGGCGCACCCCTCCCGCGTCCGGCACCCGGGCCCCGCCTGCTGGCAGGCGGGGCCCGGGTGCGTCCCCCGCCGGTACGCCGGGGGGAGCACGGGGTGCCACCCGGCATGTTCCTTTGGACGTATCCGGGGTGGCACCTGAGGAGCAGTTCCATTGAGTCCCGCGGCCCGGGACGGATATTTTCGAAGAGCGCCGGCCGGGGGGCCGGGCGAGATCCCGACCGTCGCGCGGGAATCACGGGGGAGACATGTCGGACGTCATGCGTGTCGATGTTCTGGGAACACTGGAATTCCGGTTCGCCGGGCGTGAATTCGCCCTCCGCGGGCCGAAACTGCGGAAAGTGCTGGCGCTGCTCGCACTCCGCGCGAACGAGGACGTGAATATCGACGTGCTGGCCCACGAACTGTGGGGCGAGAACCAGCCCGCCACCGCCGTGATGACCGTCCGGACGCACATCTACCACCTGCGCAAGTGGTTCGCCGCCCTCCCGCTCGCCCAGGAGCACAAACCGCACATCGCCAGCCAGCCGTACGGCTACCGGCTGGAGGTTCCGGAGGACGGCGTCGACGCCACGGCCTTCCGGCTGCTCTGCGCCCGCGGGCAGGACCTGCTGGACGCCGGCCAGGTGGACGGCGCCGCCGACCTCTTCGGCCGGGCGCTCGCGCTCTGGCGCGGTCCGGTCCTCGCCGACGTGCGGCACGGCGCCGTGATCGAGCAACTCGCCGCCGAACTGGGCGGGTTGCGCGAGCGGGTGATCGAGCACCGGCTGGAGGCGGAGCTCGGCCGGGGCCGCCACCGGGACGTCGTCGACGAACTGCGGGTCCTGGTCGCGGCCCAGCCCTTCAACGAGTGGCGGCACGCCCAGCTGATCCGCGCCCTGCACGGCTCGGGCCGGCGGGCCGAGGCGCTCGGGGCCTACCAGTCGCTGCGCACCCTGCTCAACCGCGAACTGGGCGTGGAGCCCTCCGGCGACGTCCAGCGGCTGCGCGGCGAGATCCTCCGAGGAGTCGCATGACTCCCGGTCAGGAAGGACGTGACAGGCATGATCGAGGAACTGCTGTCGGAGCCGGTCGCCGGCGCCGACTCGTTCGACACCGTGCAGGACACCGCGCTCTTCCCCGAGGAGGAGGCGTGGGCCGCGCCGATGGCCACCGCCCGGAGGGCCAAGTTCACCACGATCCGGGACTGCGCCCGTCAGGGCATGGTCCGGCTCGGCCTGCCGCCCGCCCCGATCCTGCGCGGCCCGGCCGGCGAGCCGGTCTGGCCCAGCGGGCTCACCGGCAGCATGACCCACACCCGCGGGTACCACGCCGCGGCGGTCGCCCCCTCGCGCAACATCCTGGCGATCGGCGTCGACGCGGAGCCGAACCAGCGGCTGCGGAACGCGGACATGCTGCCGCTGGTGTCGCTCGCGGCGGAGCGGGCGTGGGTCGAGGCGCTGCTCGTCCGGCGGCCCGAAGTGAGCTGGGACCGGCTGCTGTTCAGCGCCAAGGAGTCGGTCTACAAGGCCTGCTTCCCGGTGGTCGGGCCGCTGGGCTTCGACGACGCGCTGGTCACCGTCGACCCGCTGGCCGGCACCTTCCGGGCCAGGGTCAGACTCCCCGGGCCCGGCGGGCGCGGCTCCCGGTCGACCCGGCTCATGGGCCGGTGGCTCGCCCGGGACGGTCTGATCCTGACCGCGATGGTGCTGCGGCGCCCGCGTCGGCGTCGTCCTTCGCCGTTCCCGCCGCAGGTGCGGGGTTTCGGCTGATCAGCTCCAGCAGTCCGGGGAAGCGCTCCTCCAGGTCCTCCCGGCGCAGGTGCGCCTTTCTACTGTTCCCGCGGTTGATCTGTTGGACCAGCCCGGATTCGCGCAGCACCCGGAAGTGGTGGCTGAGCGTGGACTTGGACACCCCGAGTCCGAACGACAGGCAGGTCCGCTCGGTGCCGTCCGGCAGCTCCAGGAACTCCTGGATCACCTTGTAGCGCAAGGGATCCGACAAGGCGTTCAGGATCACCGGCAGCTCCATCTCGTCCCGGCTCGGGTGGCCTTCCGCGTCAACCATCTCTCTCCGTCTCCCTGTCGCTCGTTGGCCACCGCCAGGGGCCAGGTTGCACTTGCATCGTACCTCCGCTCCGTGCCAATCTTAGGTTCGATAAGAGCCGAACCTGAGGTTCGGAGCCCTCCTAAACGGGAGCTTCCCCCAACCATGGCTGCACAGACCGAATCCCCCCTGATCGGGGAAGACGCCGGATCCCAGGCGTCAGGGCCCCAGCGGCAGACGTTGATCCTGGTCGCCGTCCTGCTGGCCGTCTTCGTCGTCCCCACGTCCATCTCCGGCACTGGTGTGGCGCTGCCGTACATCGGCTCCGACCTCGACGCCGGCCTGGTGCCGCTCCAGTGGGTCGTCAACGCCTTCAACGTGGCGTTCGCCTGCTTCACCCTCGCCTGGGGCTCCATCGCCGACATCATCGGCCGCGTCCGCGCCTTCGCCGTCGGCGCCACGATCTACGCCGTCGCCTCGCTGGTCAGCGTGTTCGCCGGCAACGTGATCCTGCTGGACGCCGCCCGCGCCCTCGCCGGCATCGGCGGCGCCGCGATCTTCTCCTGCGGCGCGGCACTGCTCTCCACCGTCTTCGAAGGCCCCGCCCGCGGCCGGGCGTTCGCCCTCTTCGGCACTGTCGCCGGCATCGGCGTCTCCTTCGGCCCGTCGCTGTCCGGCGCGCTGATCGAGAGCGCCGGCTGGCGCTGGGTGTTCGCGATCCACGTGATCGTGCTGGCCCTCGTCCTGCTCGCCGTCCCGACCATGGGCCGCGCCGTCCAGGAGACCCGCAACGAGGGTGCTCGCGTCGACGTCCTCGGCTCCGCCCTGTTCATCCTCGCCATGCTGCTGCTCACCACCGGCATCGCGCAGGGTTCGCAGTGGGGCTGGGCCAGCCCGGGCGTGCTCGGCCTGTTCGTCGGCACCGTCGTCGCCCTCGTCGTCTTCGCCGCGGTGGAGAAGCGCAAGGAGCACCCGATGCTCGACCTGAGCATCGTCACCAACCGCCGCTTCATGGCGCTCTGCCTGGTGCCGGTGGCCGGCTCCTTCGGCTTCGTCACCATGCTGACCTACCTGCCCAGCTACCTCACCGCGGCCGGCGGCTACTCCAGCGGCAAGGCCGGTGTGATCATGCTGCTGCTCACCGTCCCGATGCTGGTCTTCCCGCTGGTCGCCGCCAAGCTGGTCGCCAAGGGCGTCTCCGCGATGGGCATCATCTACCTGAGCCTGGTCTTCCTGGTGGTCGGCGCCGGCGGCCTGGAGCTGTTCCAGCCCGACGTCAACCTCGGGCTGGTCGCCCTGCCGATGCTGATCACCGGCGCCGGCTACGCCCTCGCGGCCGGCCTCGTCGACGGCCAGGCCCTGGAACTCGTCGCCCCCGAGCGCGCCGGCATGGCCGCCGGTTTCCTCAACACCATGCGCCTCGGCAGCGAGGCCATCGCGGTGGCCGTCTACGGCTCGCTGCTCGCCACCGTCATCACCAACAAGACCCAGGACAGCCTGGCCGGTTACCCCGGCGCCGGTGACCCGGCGACCGTCGCCGGCACCGTCGCCAGCGGCAACATCAGCGGCCCGGCCGAGGCCGTCGCCGAGGCGCAGCGCGGCAGCTTCACCGACCTCCTGGTCAACGCCTACGACGGCGCCTTCCACACCGTCCTGTGGGTGCTCGGCGGCATCTGCCTGGCGCTGCTGGTGCTCATCGCCGCGCTGCTGAGCGGCCGCAAGAACACCCCGGCCCAGGCCGACTGACCCCGCGGCCGCTCCCGAGCGGTAACCGCGGCCCCCGACACGGTCGGGAGGCGCCAACCCCCGAGGCGCCTCCCGGCCGGCTCGCAGCCGGCCAGGGCGACTGTCGGACCCGTCCGAGTCCGACCCGATCCGCAACGTATGGAGAACAGCCATGACTGGCACCGCGCAGCAGGCCTCGGCCTCCGCCACCGGTGTGCCCAAGCCGGTCCGCAAGCTGGACCGCGTGATCATTCGTTTTGCCGGTGATTCCGGTGACGGTATGCAGTTGACGGGTGACCGTTTCACGTCGGAGACGGCGTCGTTCGGTAATGA
>NZ_JBEOSA010000020.1:0-122326 GCF_040302625.1 Kitasatospora sp. NPDC097643
TGTCCCCCGGGGCCTGGCCCCCCCGTCGGCCTGACCCCCGGGCCGGGACGCCCGGAACCGCGGGGGGGGGGGCAGTCGATCGACTGCCCGCCCCTCGGCGTTCGTCCGGTGCGTGTGCCCGCTGCCCGGAGGCGGATCCCCGGCGGCTCAGAAACCGCCGGTCTGCTCGTCCCGGCGGCGCTGCCAGCGCTGCTCCACGCGGTCCATCATCCCCGCCTTGCGGCGCGGCGCGGCGGCCGGCCGGGGGCCGGAGCCCTGACCGGCGGGCCCACGGCGCCAGCCCGTCACGGCGAACACCGCACACCCGAGCATCACCAGGAAGCCCACGACGCTGACCCAGATCTGGTCCGGGACGACCATGCCGCCCATCAGCAGGCCGATACCCACCACGAAGCCGGCCACGGCCAGATAGACCCGCCGACGGGTGTAGGTGCGCAGCCCGGTTCCCTCAAGCGCCGACGCGAATTTGGGATCTTCGGCATACAGCGCTCGCTCCATCTGGTCGAGCAGTCGCTGCTCGTGCTCCGAGAGCGGCACGGAGTCCTCCTACTCGTCGGTCGCGGATGCGACCGGTCCGCCGCCCCGGTCGGGGAGGCAAGTCCAATCAGCCTTCGGGACACACGGTCGGACGCCTGTGCGGGGGACCCGGCCCGTGTCGTCCATATGCCCCATGCGTCCGGCTGTCATGCTTTCCGGCTTTACCCAGATCATACGGTCCGGGGGCCCGTTACGGAGTGGTCTGCGCCGCGTGGGACGGGCCACTTCGACCGGGCCCGGCCGCATCCGTCCCAACGCCCCGGCGCCCGCACAAGTGCCCGATCCGATGGAATCGACCCGGACCAGGGGAGGTGACCGGTCCCCGGGCCGGCGGCCGGGGGGTGGCCGGAACGCGAACCGCCGCCGGACGGTGTGCGAACCGTACGGCGGCGGGAGCCCTTGGCGACGCGCTGCGCCCGGGCTCAGGCCAGGGTGGCCAGCAGGTGCAGCTGGGTGGCCACGGCGTGGAACGCGGGCTGCGCGGCGGCGGCCTCCTCCAGCTTCAGCAGCGCCTCCAGCGCGCCGGGCTCGGCGTCCACCAGTACCCCGGGCACCAGGTCGGAGAAGACCCGGACGCCGTGCACCGACTCCACCCGCAGGCCCGCGCCCTCGGCCAGCCGGGCCAGCTCCTCGCCGGTGAAGCGGCGCGGCATCGGGTCCTGCTCGCCCCAGCGGCCGTCGACGGCCGACAGCGCGGTACGGGCCTCGGTGAAGTGGCCGGCCAGCGCGCGGGCCAGCACGGCGCCGTTGCGGTTGGCGGCCAGCAGGCTGACCAGGCCGCCCTTGCGCAGGGTGGCGGCCAGGCTGCCGAGCGACTCCGCCGGGTCGTCCACGACCTCCAGCACGCCGTGGCAGAGCACCGCGTCGACGGTGCCGGGCGCGACCAGCTCGGGCAGCGTCTGGGTGTCCCCCTGGACGGCCCGGACCAGCTCGGTCACCCCGGCCTCGGCGGCCCGGCGCTCCAGCGCGAACAGCGCGTCGGGGCTGGGGTCGACCACGGTGACGCGGTGGCCGAGCTTGGCCACCGGCACGGCGAAGTTGCCGGTGCCGCCGCCGGTGTCGACCACGTCGAGCACCGGCTGGTCCAGCTCGGCCGCCCGCTTCTCCAGGGCCGCCCGCACCACCTCCCACACCACGGCGGTACGCAGGGCACTGCGGGGACGCGTCGGGTACAAGGTCGGGCTCCTTGGCACATGCGGATCGATCAGGATGCCTCCACCTTAGACCGGGCGGGTGCCACCGCTCGTCAGGCCGTCGTCGTCCAGTGGCAGCCGGGGGGCGGGGGGCAGCGGGTGCAGGCCGAGCAGGCGCTCGACCAGGCGCAGGAAGAGGGCGGAGTTGCGGATCAGGTCGTCCGCTTCGCGGGCCGAGGCGGCGCCCCGGATCCCGGCCTCGGCGGCGGCCCGGCGGCGGGCGCCGGCCCCGTAGTAGACGGCCCACTCGGCCAGCTCCGGCGCCACCTCGGGCAGCACCTCCCAGGCACTGCGGATCGCCTTGCGCCGGCGCGGGCTCTTCTCCGGCCGGCCGCGCACCGCGAGCACGGCCGCCACCGTGCGCAGCGCGGCCAGGTGGGCGGTGGCGTACCGCTCCAGCGGGTCCTCCAGGGCGCGGGCCCGGTCGAGCGTGCGATGGGCGTCGGCGAGCAGGTCGAGGGCGGCAGGCGGCGCGGCGATCCGGCGCAGCACGGGATGGACGCCGCCTTCGGCGCCGGGGCGGCCGCCCGGCGAGTACGGCTGGGCGGCGGAGTGGAGGCGGGCGGTGACGGGCTCAGGGTGGCTGATGGTCATGGTCTCCCCCGTTCCGAGGCAGCGCGCGGACCGGGTGGTCCGTGCTCCTCCATCGTGACCGGGACCACTGACAACGCGGCCGGGGCCGTGGGGTACGGGCGGCGGGCGCGGGCCGTGTCCCCCGTGCCCGCGCCGCCGCCGCGTGTCGCCGTACCGCCGTCCCCCCCACAAAGCGGCGGCGGCGAGCTCCCCCCGTTCGCCGGCCTCCCCCCGGCCCGCTCCGCCGCCCCGTGCCGGCGGTGCGGGGCCTGTGACCGGCTCCCCCCTCGGCGGATGTCCCCCGTCGTCCGTCGGCCCCTCGTTGCCGATGGACGGACGCATCCGCCGCCCGGGCGCCGGGCGCCCGACGCGCCCTCCTCCCGGTGCCACTACTCTCCCGTCCCGGCAGGTCAGCGGGCATCCGTTCGGCTACTCAACCGGGGATCTGAGTATCCGTACTCAGACCCCCCGGGCGGGGAACCGGCGCCCGCCGCGGCCGCGTCCCGGTACGGTACGGCGGGGCCCGGAGCCGGGCCGGAACCAGGATGGGGGATGGCATGACGATCGTGCCGCTGATCTTCACCAGCGGTCTCGCGAGCGGCATCAACGCGTACGCGGTGGTGCTGTTGCTCGGGCTGCTGGGCCGGTTCGCGGGAGCGGACTCGGTGCCGCCCGCGCTGGAGCGCACCGACGTGCTGGTGGTGGCCGCCGTGCTGTTCCTGCTGGAGGCGGTGGCCGACAAGATCCCGTTCGTGGACAGCGTGTGGGACGCCGCGCACACGGTGATCCGGCCGATCGCCGGCGCCACCGTCGCGGTCCTGATCGCCAGTGCCGACCCGGGCTCGCTGAGCGAGGTCGCGGCGGGCGCGATGGGCGGCACCACGGCGCTGGTGACCCACCTGGTGAAGGCCTCGCTGCGGATGGCGGTCAACACCTCGCCGGAGCCGTTCAGCAACATCGTGGTCAGTCTGCTGGAGGACCTCTCGGTGGCCGGCCTGGTCACCCTGGCGATCTTCCACCCGTGGCTGGCCGCCTCGATCGCCGCCGCCGTGCTGCTCGCCGGGCTGCTGCTGGTCTGGTTCGCGATCAACCGGATCCGTGCGTTCCGGGCCCGCCGCCGCGAGCGCAAGGCCGCCCGGGCGGCGAACGGGGCGTCCGTCCAGCCGTCCTAGGATCTTGACCATGGCACGGATCGTCATCATCGGCGCAGGAATGAGCGGGCTCGCGGCGGCCTCCCGGCTGGCGACCATCGGACACCGGGTGACGGTCTGCGAGGCGGGCGGCACGTACGGCGGGATGGTCGGCCGCTACCAGCGGGACGGCTTCGCCTTCGACACCGGGCCCGGCCTGCTCACCCTCCCGGCCGTCTACCGCGATCTGGCCCTGAAGACCGGCCGGGAGCCGCTGGAGGAGTTGGTCGAGCTGGCCCCGGTCGACCCGGAGAGCCGGCACCTGTTCCCGGACGGCACCGCCGTCGACCTGCCCAACGCCTCCCGGGGCGGCGTCGTGCAGGCCCTGGACGCCGCGTTCGGCGCCGGCTCGGGCGCCCGCTGGAGCGCGGTGATGAACCACGGCCGGACGGTCTGGGAGGCCACCCGCCGCCCGCTGCTGGAGGAACCCCTCCCGGCCGACCCGGCGCCGCTGCACACCGACCCGTACCCGGCACCGCCGCGCACCGGCCTGGCCCGGCTGCGCCGCCCGCGCCCGTGGACGCTCGGCGACGTCGCCGACCAGGAGCTCGGCGGCCACCCCGGCCTGACCGCGCTGCTGTTCGAGCACGCCGTCCGGTTCGGCCTGCCGCCGCGGACCGCCCCCGCCGGGGCCACCGTGCTGCCGTACATGGAGCAGTCCTTCGGCGTCTGGTACGTCCGGGGCGGCCTGCGCGCGCTCGCGGACGCGGTGTTCCGGCGTTGCGAGCAGCGCCGGGTGGAGTTCCGCTTCGACACCCCGGTCGAGCGCGTGGTCGTCGAGGACGGCCGGGCCCGCGGCGTGGACACCCCGGCCGGCCGGATCGAGGCGGACCTGGTGCTCTCCTCGATGGACGCCGGGGCCCTGGTCGCCCGCGGTATCGCCGGATGGCCGGGCGCCGACGCCGGGGCGGCGGGGCCGTCCGGTGTGCCCGGCCGGTTCAGCGTGCTGCTCGCCCTGCGCGGCGCCCGCCCGGCCGGGACCCCGCACCGGACGGTGGTGCACGCCGCCGACCCGGCGGCCGAGCAGGGCCCGCCGGCCGGCCCCGCCCCGCTCTGCGAGCGCCCGACCGTGCAGGTGCTGCGCCCGGACGACGCCGCGCTGCGCCCCGACGGGGCCCACGAGAGCGTGGTGCTGACCGCGACCGTCCCGGCCCACGGCGCCGTCGACTGGACGGCCCCCGGCCTCGCCGAGCGCTACGCGGACGGGCTGCTCGACCACGTCGACGCGGCCGGGCTGGGCCTGCGCGAGCGGGTGCTGTGGCGGGTCGTCCGCACGCCGGCGGACACCCTCCGGGAGACCGGCGCACCCGGCGGCGCGGTGCCCCGGCCCGCGCTCGCCGGATCGGACGGGCAGTGGCTGCGGCCCGCCAACGGGACCCCGGTCCCCGGCCTCTACCTGATCGGCGGCGGCGCCCACCCCGGCGGCGGGCTGGCCCGGGTCGGCATGTCCGCGTGCATCGCGGCCAACCTCATCGGACCGGCGTAGGGCCTCAGGGCCGGTGCGCGCTCAGGCCTGGTGCCAGGTGTTCTGCTGCTGGTAGCCGTACGCCTGGTCGTAGCTCGGCTGCTGCGGGATGCCCTGCGGGTGCTGCTGCTGCTGGTGCTGGTCGGGCTGCTGCTGCCACTGCTGCTGGGCGTTCGGGTCCCAGCCGGGCTGCTGCTGCGGGTAGCCCTGGTGCTGCTCCTGCTGCGGGTAGCCGCCGTAGGGGTCGGTCTGCTGCGGGTAGCCGCCGTAGCCCTGGTCGTAGGCGAAGGCGGGCTGCTGCTGGGTCTGCCACTGCTGCTGCTCGTAGGACGGCTGCGGCTGGGCGGTGTCGTAGCCGGACTGGTAGGCCTCGGCGTACGAGTCCGGCGTCTGCGCCTGCGGCTCGAAGGCCGGCTGCTGCCCGAACGCGGCCTGCGCCTCGAAGGCCGGCTGCTGCTCGTACCCGGCCTGCGGCTGCTCGTAGTAGCCGGGCGCGTAGACGCCGTCCTGGGCGAGCTCCTGCATCTCGAAGGCCGCGGTCTGCTCGACCTCGGGCGCCTCCTCGGCGACCGGGGCGGCGGCCGGGCTCTCCTCGACGGCGCTGACCTCGCCGACCCGCTCCTCCGCGGCCGCGACGGCCGCGACCGTGGCCGCGCCGCCGGTCAGGGCGCCGAGCAGCGGCACCTTGGCGAGCGGACCGGGCAGGCTGCCGTCGGCGTTGCGCAGCGACCAGCCGGCCTGGTAGCCGCGCTTGACCGAGAGGGTGACGAAGGTCTGGCCGGCCGCGAACATGGCCGCGCCGGCGCCGATCACCACGACCGACCCGACGGTCATGCCGGCGGCCACCCCGAGGAATCCGACCAGGGCCAGGGCCCGCCAGTGCAGCGGCGCCCGGTTCTGCAGCAGCACCTCGGCGATCAGCCAGAGCGCCACCACCGCCAACGCGACGTACAGCAGCAGGTATCCGATGCCCATCCGCCCGCTACCTCCAGTCGCGTGCCCGCGCGCGCCGCGCGTGTCCGGCGACTGTACCGGTTCAACGGCCCGGGTACCGCATCGCGTTCCAGCCGGTCACGGCCGGAGCGCACACGATCGAGCCCGCCACGGCCGGTGCCGTGACGGGCTCCTGGACACTCCGGACGGCCCTACGCCGGGCGCTGGTGCAGGCCGAGGTTCTGGTAGATCTCCAGCGTCGCCGTGGAGTGGTTGAGCGTGATGAAGTGCAGGCCGGGCGCACCCTCGGCGAGCAGCCGTTCGGCCATCGCGGTGGCGTGCTCCATGCCGATCGCGCGCAGCGCCGCCGGGTCGTCGACGGCGGCCCGCAGCCGGGCCTCCAGGTCGGCGGGGAACGCCGAGCCGCTGAGCTGCGGGAAGCGCTCCAGCTGCTTGGCGTTGGTGACCGGCATGATCTCCGGGATGATCGGCGCCGTGCAGCCGGCGGCGGTCACCCGGTCGCGCAGCCGCAGGTAGTCGTCGACCTCGAAGAACATCTGGGTGATCGCGTAGTCGGCGCCGGCGCGGATCTTCGCGACGAAGTGCCGGATGTCGTCGTCCCAGTTGGTCGAGCGCGGGTGCATGTTCGGCGAGGCCGCGACGCCCACGCAGAAGTCGCCGATGCCCTTGATCAGTTCGACCAGCTCGTAGGCGTAGGTGACGCCCTCGGGGTGGCTGATCCACTCGCCCATCGGGTCGCCGGGCGGGTCGCCCCGGACGGCGAGGACGTTGCGCACGCCCTGGTCGGCGTACTGGCCGATGATGTTGCGCAGTTCGGCGATCGAGTGGTCCACCGCGGTCAGGTGCGCCACCGGGGTCAGCGTGGTCTCGGTGGCGATCCGGCCGACCATGTTGACGGTGCGCTCGCGCGAGGAGCCGCCGGCCCCGTACGTCATGCAGACGAAGTTGGGGTCGAGCGGTTCGAGGCGCCGGATGGCGTCCCAGAGCTTCTGTTCGCCGACCTCGCTGCGCGGGGGCATGAACTCGAAGGAGAAGGACCGCTTTCCGGCCGCCAGCAGCTCGCGGACCGTCTGTGCGCGGTCCGATCTGGTGGAGGCGATGCCGAGTGCCATGTTGGCAGGTTATCCGGGCTGCGAAGGGGCCGGACAACCCGGTTCCACGGATTGAGACAAGTGATGGACAGCGTTCCGCTTCGGTCCGGGCGGTGTCCGGGCGGTCTCCGGGCGGGGTGGCGAGGCCGCTCGCACGCCCGTTCCCGGCCGCCCCGCTACGCTTGCTGCACCCCCAGCGAACCAGCGGAGCATGATCGTGACCTCGTCCAGCAACCGGCCGGCCAACCCCATTGACGTGGAGGAGGTCCGCGCGCGCGTCAACGCCGCTCTCGCCGCGTTCATGGACGGCCAGGCCGCCCTGCTGAGCAAGATCTCGCCCCAGCTGGTGCCCGCCGCCGACGCGCTGCGCGACTTCCTGCTGGACGGCGGGAAGCGGCTGCGCCCGGCCTTCTGCTACTGGGGCTGGCGGGGCGCCGGCGGCGCGGCGCGCGGCGAGGGGATCGCCAACGCGGCGGCCGCGCTGGAACTGCTCCAGGCGAGCGCCCTGGTCCACGACGACCTGATGGACCGCAGCGACACCCGCCGGGGCCTGCCGTCCGTCCACCGCCGCTTCGAGGCGCTGCACCGCGACAGCGGCTGGCGCGGCGACCGCGAGCAGTACGGCACCTCGGCCGCGGTGCTGCTGGGCGACCTGCTGCTGATCTGGTGCGACGAGCTGTTCCTGCGCTCGGGCCTGGAGCCGGCCGCGGTGCTGGCCGCCAAGCCGGTGTTCGACCTGATGCGCACCGAGGTCATGGTCGGCCAGTACCTGGACGTGCTGGAGCCGGTGGCCGGGGACTCGACGGACGAGGGCGCGCTGGAGCGGGCGCAGACCGTCCTGCACTACAAGTCGGCGAAGTACACCATCGAGCGCCCGTTGCAGGTCGGCGCGCTGCTCGCGGGCGCCGACCCGGAGCTGGTCGAGGCGTACGGGGCGTTCGGGCTGCCGCTGGGCGAAGCCTTCCAGCTGCGGGACGACCTGCTGGGCGTCTTCGGGGATCCGGCGGTCACCGGCAAGCCCGCCGGGGACGACCTGCGCGAGGGCAAGCGCACCCTGCTGGTCGCGCACGCGATGCGCGGCCTGCCCGCCGCCGACGCCCGCCACCTGGACGAGCGGCTCGGCGCGCCCGACCTCGTGCCCACGGAGGTCGCGGAGCTGCGCGCGCTGGTCGCCCGCAGCGGCGCGCCCGAGCTGGTGGAGCAGCGGATCGACGAGCTGATGGGGCAGGCGCTGGCCGCCCTCGCGGCGGCACCGCTGGTGGACGAGCAGGCCCGCGCGGTGCTGCTGGCACTGGCCGAGGCCGCCACCGTCCGCAAGTACTGACGGACGGCGACGGCCTCGGGGCGGTGGTCGGACGGGTGGTGCCCGGACGGGCCGGGTCGGACGGGCGGGGTCAGACCGAGCGCACGCGCCGGGACAGCTCCGCGGCGGCCGCCCGCGGGTCCGCCGCGGCGGTGATGGCCCGGACCACGACGATCCGGCGGGCGCCGGCGGCCAGCACCTCGTCCAGGTTGCCGAGGTCGATCCCGCCGATGGCGAACCACGGCCGGTCGGTGGCCTGCCCGGCCGCGTACGAGACCAGGTCGAGGCCCGGCGCGTGCCGGCCCGGCTTGGTCGGGGTCGGCCAGACCGGGCCGGTGCAGAAGTAGTCCACACCGGGCTCGGCGATCGCCGCGTCCACCTCGGACTCGGCGTGGCAGGACCGTCCGATCAGCACGTCCTCGCCCAGGATCGCCCGGGCGGCGGGCACCGGCAGGTCGTCCTGGCCGAGGTGCAGCACGTCCGGCCGGGCCGCGTGCGCGACGTCGGCGCGGTCGTTGACGGAGAGCAGCTTGCCGTGGCGGCGGCAGGCGTCGGCGAAGACCTCGAGGGCCGCCAGCTCCTGCTTCGCCTCCAGGCCCTTGTCGCGGAGCTGGACGATGTCCACGCCGCCGGACAGCGCCGCGTCCAGGAACTCGGCGAGGTCGCCCTGCTCACGCCGGGCGTCGGTGCACAGGTACAGCCGGGCGTCGGCCAGCCGTGCCCGCCGGGAGGTCGTCGGGTCGGGGTCGGTCACAGGGCCATCGCCTGGGCGCGGCGCTTGACCTCGGTCGCCCGGTTCTCCCACAGCGCCTGCACCGGGGTGCCCGGCAGTGACGGGTCCTCGGTGAACAGCCACTCGATGATCTCCTCGTCGCTGAACCCGCTGTCGCGCAGCACGGTCAGCAGGCCGATCAGGTGCTTGACCGGGCCTTCCTCGTCGATGAAGGCGGCCGGGACCTGCAACGACTTGTTGGGGCCGCGGCGGACCGCGATCAGGTCACCCTTCTTGACCATGTTGCGGACCTCGGTGACCAGCACACCCCACCGCTCGGAGATGTCGGGCAGGTACAGCCACTCGGGGACCAGGGCGTCAGTCTTGGCATCGATCTCACTCACGGCACCAGACTGCCACCTCGGCGGGCCCGCGCGCACCAAGGGCCCGTCCCGGCGGTCAGAGCGCCGCCGACTTCAGCGGGGTCGACGGGTCCGCGGCGCGCGCCCGGTCCACGGCGGTGCCGCGCTCGATCAGCCGGCGGCCCTGGGTGAGGTCGCGCGGCCGGTCCACGGCGAGCAGCGCGGTGGGCACCCCGGCGCGCAGCCAGAGCACCGCCCAGGAGGCGTCCTGCGGGCCGCCGCGCCAGAGCACCTCGTCGCCCTCGGCGTGCCGCCCGGCGTACTGGACCATCCGGCCGAACTGCTCCGACCAGAAGTACGGCACCGGGTCGTACGGCGCGTCCACCCCGAGCACGGCGGCGGCCGCGGCCTCGCCGGACTGCAGCGCGTGGTCCCAGTGCTGGACGGCCAGCCGGGCGCCGGCGCGGGCGGAGGGGTAGCTGAGGCAGTCCCCGGCCGCGAAGACCCCGGGCAGGCCGGTGCGCAGCCGCTCGTCCACCAGGACGGCGCCGGACTCGTCCAGGTCGACCCCGGAGCCGGCCAGCCAGCCGGTCGCGGGCCGGGCGCCCACGCCGACCACCACCTCGTCGGCGGGCAGGTGCGAGCCGTCCGCCAGCAGCACCGCGCCGGCTTCCACGGCCGCGACGCCGACCCCGCAGCGCAGGTCCACGCCCGCCTCGGCGTACCAGGCGGCCATCGCCGAGCCCACCTCGGTGGGCAGCGCGCCGGGGACGGGCGCCGGGCCCGCCTCGACCACCGTCACCTCGCAGCCGGCCGCCCGGGCGGCGGTGGACACCTCGGCGCCGATCCAGCCCGCGCCGACCAGCACCAGCCGCAGGCCGGGCCGCAGCAGCGCGCGCAGCGCCAGGGCGTCGTCGAGGGTGTGCAGCAGGTGCGCGCGCTCGGCGCCGGGCAGGGCGCGCGGGGTGGCGCCGGTGGCGATCACCAGCGCGCCGTACGGGAGGTCGCCGCCGTCGGTGTGCAGCACGCCCGGGGTGAGGCCGGTGGCGCGGCGGCCGGTGAGCAGTTCGATGCCGAGGTGCGGGTAGTCGATGTCCAGGGTGGTGGCGTCGGTCTTGCCGAGCAGTACGTCCTTGGAGAGCGGCGGCCGGTCGTACGGCGCGTGCGGCTCCTCGCCGACCAGGACGATCCGCCCCCGCCAGCCGCCCTGCCGCAGCTTCAGGGCGCACTGCGCCCCGGCCAGCCCGGCCCCGACGACGACCACCTGATCCGTTCCGTTCAGCTCTGCCACGCCCGTCACTGTACTCAGCCGCACCCCTGGCCCGACCGGCCTGTCCACCCCTTGTACGGGCCTTCGGGCGGGCCGACCCCCGGAGTTAAGGTGGGGGCACCATCACGGGAGCCCGGCGTACCGGGCTGAGAGGCGGGCTGGCACGGCCTGCGACCGTCCGAACCTGATCCGGGTCATACCGGCGAAGGGAGAAGAGCAGCTTTGACACGCTTGGCACCGGGCGCCCACGCCGACGTGCTGGTGATCGGCGGGGGCGTCATCGGCCTCGCCGTCGCCTGGCGCGCGGCGCAGCGCGGGCTGCGGACCGTCGTGGTCGACCCCTCCCCCGGCGGCGGCGCCGCCCGGGTCGCGGCCGGGATGCTCGCCCCGGTCACCGAACTCCAGTACGGCGAGGAGCCGCTGCTGCGCCTCGGCATGGCCTCCAACGAGCGGTACGCGGCCTTCGCCGCCGAGCTCACCGAGGCCAGCGGCGGCGAGGACACCGGCTACCGCCGGTGCGGCACGATCGCCGTCGCGCTGGACTCCGACGACCGCGAGGAACTGCGCGAGCTGCACGCCTTCCACCAACGGCTCGGCCTGGACTCGACCTGGCTGACCGGCCGGGAGACCCGGAAGCTGGAACCGATGCTCGCCCCCGGCGTGCGCGGCGGCCTGCACGTGGCCGAGGACCACCAGGTGGACGGCCGTCGGCTGCTCCACGCGCTGGTCCTCGCCTGTGAAGGCGCCGAGGTCCTGATCCATCGCGCCGAGGCCGTGGAGCTGCTGGTCGAGGACGGCCGCGCGGTCGGCGCCCGGCTGAGCACGCACGAGACCCTGACCGCCGACCAGGTCGTGCTCGCGGCCGGCCCGCACAGCCACCGACTGCCGGGCCTGCCCGAGGGTGTGCTGCCGGCGATCCGTCCGGTGAAGGGCCAGATCCTGCGGCTGTGGATCCCGGACGCCTACCGGCCGTTCCTGTCCCGCAACGTCCGCGCGGTGGTGCGCGGCCAGCACCTCTACCTGGTGCCGCGGGAGAACGGCGAGCTGGTGATCGGCGCGACCAGCGAGGAGCAGGGCTACGACACCACGGTGACCGCCGGCGGTGTGTACGAACTGCTGCGCGACGCCCACGAGTTGGTCCCGGGCATCACCGAACTCCCGCTGCTGGAGACCTCGGCCGGGCTGCGGCCGGGCTCGCCGGACAACGCCCCGCTGCTGGGGCCGACCGCGCTGCCCGGGCTGGTCGCCGCGACCGGCCACTACCGCAACGGCGTGCTGCTCACCCCGGTGACCGCCGACCTGCTCGCCGAGTACCTGGCCACCGGTGAACTGCCCGAACTGGCACGGCCGTTCGCACCCACCCGGTTCTCCTCCGCCCGCTCCACCACGAAGGTCCCCGCATGAACGAGATCGCACTGACCGTCAACGGCGAGCCCCGCCGGGTGCCCGAGACGACCACCCTCGCCGAGATGGTGGCCACCCTCAGCCGGGCCAACTCCGGCGTCGCCGCCGCGCTCAACGAGGCCGTGGTGCCGCGGAGTTCGTGGTCGGACACGCCGCTGTCGGCGGGCGACCGGATCGAGATCCTCACCGCCGTGCAGGGAGGCTGACGATGGCCGACGACCTTCTCACCATCGCCGGGGCGACCTTCAACTCCCGGCTGATCATGGGCACCGGCGGCGCGCCGAGTCTGGAGGTCCTGGAGCAGGCGCTGCTCGCCTCCGGCACCGAGCTGACCACCGTGGCGATGCGCCGGGTGAACGCCACCACCCAGGGCTCCGTACTGGACGTGCTGACCCGCAACGGCATCCGCGTGCTGCCGAACACGGCCGGCTGCTTCACCGCCGGCGAGGCCGTGCTGACCGCCCGGCTGGCCCGCGAGGCGCTCGGCACCGACTGGGTGAAGCTGGAGGTCATCGCCGACGAGCGGACCCTGCTGCCCGACCCGATCGAGCTGCTGGACGCCGCCGAGACGCTGGTCGACGACGGCTTCACCGTGCTGCCGTACACCAACGACGACCCGGTGCTGGCCCGC
The DNA here is from genome assembly GCF_040302625.1 of Kitasatospora sp. NPDC097643. Taxonomy (NCBI): domain Bacteria; kingdom Bacillati; phylum Actinomycetota; class Actinomycetes; order Kitasatosporales; family Streptomycetaceae; genus Kitasatospora; species Kitasatospora sp. NPDC097643. The sequence continues at coordinate 12,686 of NZ_JBEOSA010000020.1, forward strand.
AAGCTGGAGGACGTCGGCTGCGCGGCGATCATGCCGCTGGGCTCGCCGATCGGCTCCGGCCTCGGCATCCGCAACCCGCACAACTTCCAGCTGATCGTGGAGGGCGCCGGCGTCCCGGTGATCCTGGACGCGGGTGCCGGCACCGCCTCCGACGTCGCGCTGGCGATGGAGCTGGGCTGCGCGGCGGTGATGCTCGCCTCCGCGGTGACCAGGGCGCAGGACCCGGTGCTGATGGCCGGGGCGATGCGGCACGCCGCCGAGGCCGGCCGGCTGGCCCACCGGGCCGGCCGCATCCCGCGCCGCTTCCACGCCGAGGCCTCCTCCGCGATGGCCGGCCGCGCCGACCTCGACACCCGCGAGCACCCGGCGTTCTGACGGCGGCCCACACTGTCACAGCCCGGCCACGAGCCCCCCGGCACGCCGCCGGGGGGTGGGACCGCGCGGCGCCCCGCCACTAGACTCCCCCGAGTGGACATGGCACTGCACGACCCGCTGATCGGAACCCTGCTCGACGGCCGGTACCGGGTCCAGCAGCGCATCGCGACCGGCGGGATGGCCACCGTCTACAAGGGCACCGACACCCGGCTCGACCGGGTCGTCGCGCTCAAGGTGATGCACCCCGCGCTGGCCGGGGACGAGGGCTTCACCGCCCGGTTCATCCGCGAGGCCAAGGCGATCGCCCGGCTCTCCCACCCCAACGTGGTCAACGTCTTCGACCAGGGCGCGGACGGCGGAAACGTTTTCCTCGCCATGGAGTACGTGCCCGGCCGCACCCTGCGGGACCTGCTGCGGGACCGCGGCGCGCTGTCCGTCCGGGCCGCGCTGGACGTCCTGGAGCCGGTGCTCGCCGCGCTCGGCGCCGCCCACCGGGCCGGTCTGGTCCACCGGGACGTCAAGCCGGAGAACGTGCTGATCACCGAGAGCGGCCTGGTCAAGGTCGCCGACTTCGGCCTGGTCCGGATGCTGAACGCCGCCGACGGCGCCCCCACCTCGACCACCACCGCCACCGGCGGCACCGTCATGGGCACCGTCTCCTACCTGGCCCCCGAGCAGATCCTCCCGGACGCCCCCACCGACCAGCGGGTGGACGTCTACGCGGCCGGCATCCTGCTGTACGAGATGCTGACCGGCCGCCGCCCGCACACCGGCGACAACCCCGTCCAGGTCATGTACAAGCACCTGCACGAGGACGTCCCCGCCCCCTCGCTGGTCGCCCCGTCGGTCGCCCCGGCCCTGGACGCCATAGTGGCCGGCGCCTGCGCCCGCACCCCGGACGCCCGCCCGTACGACGCGGTCGAGCTGCTCGCCGCGCTCCAGCGGGTCCGCCGCACCCTCACCCCGGTCCAGCTGGACGCCGAGCCGCCGGCCTCCACCCGGCCCAGCCCGCGCTACCCGACCAGCGAGCCGACCTCGGTGATCCAGCCGGTCGTCCAGCCGGTGCTCCCGTCGGCGGTCCCGCCGGTGCCGGCGCCCGCCGACGCCCCGGCGCCCGAGCGCACCAGCGTGCTGGACGTGCCGCCGGAGCTGATGGAGCAGCTGCTCACCGAGCCGCGCCCGTACGACGAGCCCGCCCCGGCGCGCGAGCCCCGGGACCGCCGGCCGGGCCTGCTGCGCCGCCTCCCCCGCAAGCCGCTGGTCTGGACCGCCGTACTGGCCGCCCTGGTGCTGGCGGTCGGCGGCGTCACCTACGGGCTCTCCGAGGCGCTGTACGGGCCGGTGCCCGGGGTGCTCGGCAAGGACCGGGCCGAGGCGCAACGGCTGCTGGACAAGGAGGGCATGCACGCCAGGTTCGTCGAGGCGTACAGCGAGTCCGCCCCGCAGGGGCAGGTCATCGCCACCGACCCGGGGGTGGGGGCGCGGACCCGCAAGAGCGACGCCGTCACGATCACCGTGTCCAAGGGCCCGAAGCGGATCGCGGTGCCGGACGTCACCGGGAAGACCGCCGACCAGGCCGCCGCCGCGCTCGCCTCCGCGCAGCTGACCAAGGGCGGCGTGACCGAGACGTACAACGACTCCGTGCCGGAGGGCTCGGTGATCAGCAGCTCGCCGGCGGCCGGGCAGCTGTTGCAGGAGAACACCGCGGTCTCGCTGGTGGTCAGCAAGGGCATGGTGCCGATCCCGGACGTCACCGGGATGAGCAAGGACGACGCCGCCAAGGCGCTCCAGGCGGCCGGCTTCACGATGCAGACCACCGGGGTGAACCTGTTCGGCACCGGCAAGGTGTCCAGCCAGTTCCCGGCGGCCGGCGAGCGGCGCCCGCAGCACACCGCCGTGACGGTCAACTTCCCCTTCCTCTAAGGCGTTCCGGTGGCCGGGCCGCCGGAGGGCCCGGCCTGCGGGCGGGTCGGCCACGGCGTAGCGTGAGATGTGGCCTGCCCGGCCCCGGATGCGGCGGCGCGCCGCGGCGCCGGGACCTCCGGACGGGGCTGCGCGGCGGCCGGCACGGGAGGAGTGGTGCCATGAGCGGGCCCACCGTCGACGAGCTGCGGGAACGCGTCCGGGGCGCGGTGCTGACCCCCGGGGACGAGGGCTTCCAGGAGGCCCGGGTGGTCTACAACGCCATGATCGACCGCCGGCCGGCCGTGATCGTCCGGGTGGCGAACGCCGGGGACGTGATCACGACCGTCCGGTACGCGGCGGAGCACGGGCTGGACCTGGCGGTGCGCGGCGGCGCGCACAGCGCGCCCGGCTTCGGCACCTGCGACGGCGGTGTGGTGATCGACTTCTCCGGCCTGCGCGGCGTCCGGATCGATCCGGTGCGGCGGACCGCCCGCTGCGACGCCGGCGTCACCTGGGGCGATCTGAACGACGCGGGGTACGCCTTCGGCCTCGGGGTGACCGGCGGCATCATCTCCACCACCGGCATCGCCGGGCTGACCCTCGGCGGCGGCTTCGGCCACCTGGCCCGGTCGCTCGGTCTGAGCTGCGACAACCTGATCTCCGCGGACGTGGTCACCGCGGACGGGCGGTTCCGCACGGTGAGCGAGGAGGAGGAGCCGGACCTCTTCTGGGCGCTGCGCGGCGGTGGCGGCAACTTCGGCGTGGTGACCTCCTTCGAGTTCCGGCTGAGCCCGGTCACCGACGTGGTCGCCGGGCCGATCGCCTACGAGCTGGAGAGCGTGCCGACCGTCCTGCGCTTCTACCGCGAGTTCATCCAGGACGCGCCCGAGCAGCTCGGCCTGTTCCCCGGCTTCCACCTCGCCCCGCCCCTGCCGTTCATCCCGGAGGACCGGGTCGGCCAGCCGTTCATCCTGCTGTTCCCGTGCTGGTCCGGGCCGCCGGAGGAGGCCGACAAGGTGCTGGCCCCGCTGCGGGACCTCGCCCCGGTGGTGGCCGACGGCGTGGGCCCGGCCCCGTACCCGGCGTTCGCCGCCGCCTTCGACCCGCTGCTGCCGTGGGGCATGCAGAACTACTGGAAGGGCGTGTTCGCGGCCGAACTGACCGACGGGGCGATCGCGGCCCACGCCGAGTACGGGCCGCGGGTGCCTACCGTGAACTCGGGGATGCACCTCTACTCGATCAACGGCGCCTGCCACCGGGTCCCCGCCGACGCGACGGCCTTCGCCCACCGGGAGGCGACCTTCGCCACCGTGATCGCCGGGGTGTGGCCCGACCCCGCCGACAACCCCGCGAACACGCAGTGGGTGCGCGACTACTACGACGCCCTGGCCCCGCACTCCGACGAGGCCGGGTACATCGGCTTCATGGACCACGACGACCAGCACCGCATCGAGGCCAACTACCGGGGCAACTACAACCGGCTGGTGGAGCTGAAGCGGCGCTACGACCCGGGCAACCTGTTCCACCTCAACCAGAACATCGCGCCCTGAGCCGAGCGGTCCAGCGGTTCGAGCGGCCCAGCGGTTTCAGCGCAGCGGGCCGTCGCCCGGCTCCTCCTGGTAGGAGTACCGCTGCTCGCGCCACGGGTCGGCGAGGTTGTGGTACCCGCGCTCCTCCCAGAAGCCGCGCCGGTCGGCCCGCATGTACTCGACCGCGCGGACCCACTTGGGGCCCTTCCAGGCGTACAGCTGCGGGACGACCAGCCGGACCGGGAAGCCGTGCTCGGCGGTCAGCGCCTCGCCGTTGCGGTGGGTGGCGAAGACCGACCGGGGGTCGGCGAAGTCGGCCAGCCGCAGGTTGGCGCTGTAGCCGTACTCCGCCCAGACCATCACATGGGTGACGCCGGGCGCCGGGGGCACCAGGTCGAGCAGGGTGGCGGCCGACACGCCCGTCCACTCGTTGCCGAGCATCGAGAACTTGGTGACGCAGTGCAGGTCGGCGACCACGGTGGTGCGCGGCAGCGCGGTGAAGGCGGTGAAGTCCCAGCTGTGCTTCTCCGCCGAGGCGGTCGCGCCGAACACCTGGAGGTCCCAGGTCAGCGGCTTGAAGCGGGGCACCGGCCCGTAGTGGAGGGCGGGCCAGCCGCGTTGCACGCGCTGCCCCGGGGGGAGCCTCGGGTCAGACGGCGGAAGCGGTTCTTGTTCGGACTGACCCATGGCTCCATGGTGACAGACGGCGGTCGAACCCCGGCGCGCGCCCCTTGGCGGGCTCGCACGCCCGCCCGTACGGGCCAACGCCCACCCAAATCGGATATTCCGACACATGTCCTAGTGAGTGTGAACTTACTGGAATTTCGCCCCATCACGGTGCCAGGATGCGCAGCGCAGGACCCACGCAGCACCCACGCAGGACGTATCGCAGGACGCATCGCAGGGAGGCACCGCCAATGCAGGGCGATCCAGAGGTCATCGAGTTCCTCAACGAGCAGCTCACCGCGGAACTCACCGCGATCAACCAGTACTTCCTGCACGCCAAGATGCAGGAGAACTTCGGCTGGACGAAGCTCGCCAAGTACACCCGGCACGAGTCCTTCGACGAGATGAAGCACGCCGAGACGCTCACCGACCGGATCCTGTTCCTGGACGGGCTGCCGAACTACCAGCGGCTGTTCCACGTCCGGATCGGCCAGACGGTCAAGGAGATGTTCGAGGCGGACCGCCAGATCGAGGTCGAGGCGATCGACCGGCTGAAGCGCGGGATCGTGGTGATGCGCGCCAAGAACGACGTCACCTCGGCGAACATCTTCGAGGACATCCTGGCCGACGAGGAGCACCACATCGACTACCTGGACACCCAGCTGGAACTCCTGGAGAAGCTGGGCGAGCCGCTCTACCTCGCCCAGCTGATCGAGCAGCCGGAGTCCTGAGCGCTCAGGCGGCGCGCAGCGGGGTGACCCGGGCCGGTTCCGACGGCGCGGCCTGCGCCTCCTGCGTCCCCGGGTCGGCGAGGCCCAGCTTCGCGGCCAGTCGGGCGGTCGGGCAGGGCCGGGCGCCGTGCTCGCCGAGCAGCGCCTGGATCCGGCGGACGCAGGACCCGCAGTCGGTGCCGGCCTTGCAGCCCTTCGCGATCTGGCGGGGGGTGTTGGCACCCCCGTCGATGGCCTTCTTCACCTGGTCCTCGGTGACCGCATGGCACATGCACACGTACATCGCGGTCTCTCCCGGGGTGAAGCGGCGCCCTTCGGCGGAATGATCTTGACTAAGGCTTGCCTTAGTTCACTAAGCCTCACCTTACCCGGCGATCCGGGAACGAAAAAGCCCCTCCGACCTCGGGATCTCCCGAAACCGGAGGGGCCTTCGTCACATTGACGGCCGGCGGATCTACTGGCCGCGGTACATCTCCGCGACCAGGAACGCCAGGTCCAGCGACTGGCTGCGGTTGAGCCGCGGGTCGCAGGCCGTCTCGTAGCGCTGGTGCAGGTCGTCGACCAGCACCTCGTCGCCACCGCCGACGCACTCGGTGACGTCGTCGCCGGTCAGCTCCACGTGGATGCCGCCCGGGTGGGTGCCGAGGGCGCGGTGCACCTCGAAGAAGCCCTTGACCTCGTCGAGCACGTCGTCGAAGCGGCGGGTCTTGTGGCCGCTGGAGGCCTCGAAGGTGTTGCCGTGCATCGGGTCGCAGATCCACACCGGCTGGGCGCCGGAGGCGGTGACCTTCTCCACCAGACCGGGCAGGTGGTCGCGGACCTTGCCCGCACCCATCCGGGTGATGAAGGTGAGCCGGCCGGGCTCGCGCTCCGGGTCCAGCTTCTCGATCAGGGTCAGCGCCTCGTCGACCGTGGTGGTCGGGCCGAGCTTCACCCCGATCGGGTTGCGGATCTTCGAGGCGAACTCGATGTGCGCGTGGTCCAGCTGACGGGTGCGCTCACCGATCCACACCATGTGGCCGGAGACGTCGTACAGCTCGCCGGTGCGCGAGTCCACCCGGGTCATCGCGGTCTCGTAGTCGAGGACCAGCGCCTCGTGCGAGGAGTAGAACTCGACGGTCTTGAACTCCTCCGGCGCGACACCACAGGCGTTCATGAACGCCAGCGCGTTGTCGATCTCCCGGGCGAGCTGCTCGTAGCGCTGACCGGCCGGCGAGTTGCGGACGAAGTCCTGGTTCCAGGCGTGCACCTGACGCAGGTCCGCGTAACCACCGGTGGTGAAGGCGCGCACCAGGTTGAGCGTCGCCGCGGAGGCGTTGTACATCCGCTTCAGCCGCTCCGGGTCCGGGATCCGGGACTCGGGGGTGAACTCGAAGCCGTTCACCGAGTCGCCCCGGTAGACCGGCAGGGTCACCCCGTCGCGGGTCTCGGTCGACTTGGAGCGCGGCTTGGAGTACTGGCCGGCGATGCGGCCGACCTTCACGACCGGCACCGAGGCCGCGTACGTCAGTACGGCGGCCATCTGCAGCAGGGTCTTCAGCTTGTTGCGGATGTGCTCCGCCGAGACGCCGTCGAAGGCCTCGGCGCAGTCGCCACCCTGCAACAGGAAGGCCTCCCCGCGTGCCACGGCTCCGAGCCGGGCGCGCAGCTGGTCGCACTCGCCGGCGAAGACGAGCGGCGGATAGGAGGCGAGGTCCGCAAGGGTCTTGCGCAGAGCCTCTTGGTCCGGCCATTCAGGCTGCTGCGCCGCGGGCAGGGACTGCCAGGAGTGGCCAGTCCTCGTTGTCTCAGTCGTCACGGTCACACGGCAAGGCTACGGGGTGGCACCACCGATTCGTGACCATTGCCCGAGGGGTGAGACACATCTCGGACAATCACGTGAGTCCGCTCACCCGGTCGGCGCCATCCGCTACGGTGGAGCCATGCACGCGCCCCACACCCACTCCTGGTGGTGGGCCTCCCCCTCGGGTGGCCCACCGATCGCGCGTTCCTAGACGAACACGACGGCCGCCCCTCGGGGCGGCCGTCGGCGTCTGAGCAGCCGGCCCTCCGGGAGCGGAACCCACCCCCGCACCTCACCCCAGCCCTTCCCGGAAGGAAAGCCGCACCGTGACCACCACTGCCGACCTGCTCGCCCGCCTCACCGCCCCCGGCGCCCCGGCGTTCGCCCTCCTGCACCGCCGCGCGCCCCGGCTCGCCCCGGACACCGTCGAGGTGCTGCTGGGCACCGTCGACAGCTACGAGCGCCTCGCCGACCTCCCGGTCCGCACCGGCGTCCCGGCCGACGGCCCGGTGCACGACCTGCTCGCGCTCGTCCCGTACCGGCAGATCCGCGAGCGCGGTTTCGTGGCGCACGACGACGAGACCCCGCTCCAAGCCCTCGCCACGACCGAGCAGTTCGCCTTCCCGCTGGCCGAATTCACCGCCGCGCTGCCGCAGTTGCCGGTCTCGCTGTCCGGCGGTTCGTTCGACATCGACGACGAGCAGTACGCGGCGATCGTGCGCCGGGTGATCGAGGACGAGATCGGCAACGGCGAGGGCGCCAACTTCGTGATCCGGCGGGACTTCACCGCCACCTTCGACGACTTCTCGCCCGCGCTCGCCCTCTCGCTGTTCCGGCGGCTGCTGGAGCAGGAGCGCGGCGCGTACTGGACCTACCTGGTGCACACCGGCGAGCGCGTCCTGGTCGGCGCCTCCCCCGAGGTGCACGTGCGGCAGAGCGGCGGCACCGTCGTGATGAACCCGATCTCCGGCACCTACCGCTACCCGGCCGGCGGCGCCGACATCGACTCGCTGCTCCAGTTCCTGCACGACCCGAAGGAGTTGGAGGAGCTCACGATGGTCGTCGACGAGGAGCTCAAGATGATGTGCACGGTCGGCGACCTCGGCGGCCAGGTGCTCGGCCCCCGGCTCAAGGAGATGGCCCACCTCGCGCACACCGAGTACGAGCTGCGCGGGCGCACCTCGCTGGACGTCCGCGAGGTGCTCCGCGAGACGATGTTCGCCGCCACCGTCACCGGCAGCCCGGTGCAGAACGCCACCCGGGTCATCAAGCGGTACGAGACCGGCGGGCGCGGCTACTACTCGGGCGCGCTGGCCCTGATCGGCCGCTCGGCCAGCGGCGGGCAGCTGCTGGACTCGCCGATCTGCATCCGCACCGCCGACATCGACCCGGCCACCGGCCGGCTGGTCGTCCGGGTCGGCGCCACGCTGGTCCGCCACTCCGTGCCGGAGTCCGAGGTCGCCGAGACCCACGCCAAGGCCGCCGGGGTGCTCACCGCGATCGGCGCCCGCCCGGCGCCCGCCCGGCTGTCCCGCCCCGCCAGCCCCCGGCTCGCCGACGACCACCGGGTCCAGGCCGCGCTCGACGCCCGGCGGGCCAACCTCGCCCCGTTCTGGCTGCGGATGCAGGCCCCGGCCACGGTCACCGAGCCCACCCCGACCCTGGTCGTGGACGGCGAGGACACCTTCACCTCGATGCTCGCCCACGTGCTCACCTCGATCGGCCACCAGGTCACCGTCGTCCGCTTCGACGAGCCCGGGCTGCGCGAACTGGTCGCCGCCCACCGCGGCCCGCTGGTGCTCGGCCCCGGTCCGGGCGACCCGGCCCTCGCGGACGACCCCAAGATGTCGGTGCTGCGGCCGGTCGTCGTGGACGCGCTGAACGGCGTCCGCTCCGGCGCCCGCACCGCGCCGCTGCTCGCGGTCTGCCTCAGCCACCAGCTGCTCTCCGCCGAACTCGGGCTGGAGCTCGGCCGCAAGGCCGTCCCCTACCAGGGCGCGCAGGAGAGCATCGACCTGTTCGGCGTGAAGCGCACGGTCGGCTTCTACAACGCCTTCACCGCGCGCGCCACGGACGCCGACCTGGCCCGGCTCGCCGCCCAGGGCATCGAGGTCGCCCGGGACGCCGCCACCGGGGACGTCCACGCCCTGCGCGGGCCGGGCTTCGTCGGCCTCCAGTTCCACCCCGAGTCGGTGCTGACCCGCGACGGCGTGGACATCGTCGCGGGCCTGCTGCGGGAGGCCACCGCCGTCCTGCGGGGCTGAGGAGTCACGCCGCCCCGGGAGTCGAACGCCCGGGGCGGCCCTCACCCCTCGTCGTCCAGCCCCTGCTCGATCGCGTACCGCACCAGCTCTACCCGGTTGTGCAGCTGGAGCTTGCCGAGCGTGTTCTGCACGTGGTTCTGCACCGTCCGGTGCGACAGCACCAGCCGGTCGGCGATCTGACGGTACGACAGGCCCTTGGCCACCAGCCGCAGCACCTCGGTCTCCCGGGCGGTCAGCTGCGGGACGGCCGGGGCCGAGGCCGAGGCCGGGGCCGGTTCGGCGGCCAGCCGGCGGAACTCGCCCAGCACCAGGCCCGCCAGCCCCGGGGTGAACACCGCGTCGCCGACGGCCGTCCGCCGCACCGCCTCCAGCAGTTCCTCCCGGCCCGCCGACTTGACCAGGTATCCGGTCGCGCCGGACTTCACTGCCTCCAGCACGTCCTGGTGCTCGCCGCTGGCCGACAGCACCAGCACCCGCACCGCCGGGTCGTGCGCGACCACCTGACGGCACACCTCCGCACCGGACAGGCTGGGCAGGTTGAGGTCGAGCACGATCACCTGCGGCGTGCAGGCGCGGGCCCGGCGGACGGCCTCCTCGCCGTCCCCGGCGGTGGCCACCACGTCCAGCCCGGCCTCGGCGAGGTCCCGCGAGACGGCGTCGCGCCACATCGGGTGGTCGTCCACGACCATCACCCGCACCGGCCGCTCGGCCGCCTGGTCGCTGGCCGGCCGGTCAGTGGTCGGCTGGTCGGTCATGAGTGCCCTTCCCTCGGGACGCGGAGTTCGACCTCGACGCCCTCCCCGGGCGCCGAGTACAGCTCGGCCGTGCCGCCGAGGTCCAGCAGCCGGCCACGGATGGACTGGGAGACACCCAGCCGCCCGGCCCGCTCGGCCTCGCCGAGCCGCCCGGGGGCGAAGCCGGGCCCGTCGTCCCGGATGCTGACGGTGACGGCCTCCGGCTCGTCCTCCAGCAGGATCCAGGCCCGGGCGTGCTCCCCGGCGTGCCGGCGGACGTTGTCCACGGCGGCGCCCACCGCGGCGGCCAGTTCGCCGGCGGCCGGGGCGGGCAGCAGCACCGGGGTGCCGGGGGCGGACAGCGTGATCCGGTCGTCGGCGTACCGGCGCAGCAGCGCGGCGAGGTCCTGCGACTGCTCGACAGCCTGCGGGGCGCGCTGCGCCGGGATCGGGCCGCCGGTCATCAACGCCCGGAGCGCGCGCTCCTGTTCGCCGGCGAGGCGGCCGAGTTCGGCGAAGTCGGCGCCGCCGTCCCCGGCGGGCCGCCCGCCCGGGTCGGCCCCGCGCCGACCGCCGAGTTCGGCCCCGCGCCGCTGGACCAGGGCGAGCACCTGGAGGACGCCGTCGTGGATGTCCCGGGAGAGCCGTTCGCGCTCGCGGGTGGCGGCCTCGACCTGGAGGGCCCGGGTGAGGGTGGCCTCGCTGGCGCGGGCCAGCTCGATGACGTACCCGATGGCGCAGCCGGCCAGCAGCAACAGCACGATGTTGTGGATGTTGTCGCCGGTGGGGCCGCCGTGGGCGAGGATGTTGGCGACGCCGATCACCGATCCGGAGGCGGCCGCCCAGCGCCAGCCGCCCTTGCCGGCGAAGCCGAGCACGGTGCCCGCGGCCCAGATGGTCGGCAGGGTCGGTGCGCCCCGGCTGATCCGGCCCGGGTCGTCGGTCAGGCCGCTCATCACGATGCCGGTGACGACGAGGGTGAGGTCGGTGCCGAGGACGTACCAGGTGCAGCGCTGCGGGCCGGCGAAGGCCCGGGTGGTGGCGAGCGTCCAGAGGGTGAGCGCGCCCAGGTAGATCCAGCCGGCGACGGGGTGCACGAAGTGCAGGTAGGAGTTGAAGTAGCGGAGCAGCGCGTAGCAGAGGGCCATCACCCGGAAGTAGGAGATGGCCTTCCACAGCGGGAGCTCGACCGACATGCCCCCGGCCGCGACCGCGCCGCCGACCGCTCCGGTCCTGTCGCCGTCGGTCATCCGTCCGCCCCTCCCCTGGACCGCCCGGGTGGTCGTCAGGCCGACCCGGTCTCCTTCTGCTCCTGCTCGGCCTTCGCGGCCTTCTCCGCCTCGGCGGCCCGCTCGGCCTCCGCCTTCTCCTCGGCCTTCTCGGCCTTGGCGGCGGCCTTGCGCTCGGCGTCGGCCCGCTTCTTGTCCTCGGTCATCTGTCGCTTGGCGGCGGTCGCGTAGATGTCGACGTACTCCTGGCCGGAGAGCCGCATGATCTCGTACATCACCTCGTCCGTCACCGAACGGAGGATGAAGCGGTCGTTCTCCATGCCGTGGTAGCGGGAGAAGTCCAGCGGGCGGCCGATCCGGATGCCGGGGCGGACCCCGAAGTTGGGGATCACCTGGCCGGGCGGCTGGACCTTCTCGGTGTCGATCATGGCGACCGGGATGACCGGCGCGCCGGTGGCCAGCGCGACGCGGGCCAGGCCGCCGACCTTGCCGCGGTACAGCTTGCCGTCGGGCGAGCGGGTGCCCTCCGGGTAGACACCGAACAGTTCGCCGCGGTCCAGCACCGCGATGGCGCTGCGGATCGCGGCCTCGCCGGCCCCGCGCACGCCCGAGCGGTCCACCGGCAGCTGGCCGACGCCCTTGAAGAACGCGGCGGTCAGCCGGCCCTTGAGGCCCGGGGTGTTGAAGTACTCGGCCTTCGCGATGAAGGTGACCCGGCGCTTGATCAGCGCGGGGAAGAAGAAGGAGTCCGAGAAGGACAGGTGGTTGCTCGCCATGATCGCGGCGCCCTCGGTGGGGATGTTCTCCTCACCCTCGATCCACGGCCGGAAGAAGATCCGAAGCAGTGGCGCGACGATCATCTTCATCAGTCGGTAGAACAAGCCGGGCCTCCCGTATCGCGGACCGGTCGATCCTAATGCCCCGCGGGCACCGCCCGCGCCCCGCCCCGCCCCGGCGGGCCCGGTCGGGAGCGTCGCCGGAGCTCCGGGAGCGGCCGCCGTGAGGGGTGTACGGCCCGGCGCGGGCCGTGGGACGATGCGAATCCCCGCAGCCTCCCGTTCCAGCCTCCTCTTCCCCAGCGCCATCCGCCCGCGAAGGAGTCCGTCATGTCGCTGCTGCCCGGTGCCGAACCGTACCGCCACCGCGGCGGACCGGTGGGGGTGCTGCTCTGCCACGGTTTCACCGGGTCGCCGCAGTCGCTGCGCCCGTGGGCGGAGGAGCTGGCCGCGGCCGGGTTCACCGTCTCGCTGCCGCTGCTGCCCGGCCACGGCACCCGCTGGCAGGACATGCAGGTCACCCGCTGGGAGGACTGGTACGCGGAGGTCGAGCGCGAACTGTTGACGCTGGCCGAGGAGTGCGAGCAGGTCTTCGTCTGCGCGCTGTCGATGGGCGGCGCGCTGGCGCTGCGGCTGGCCGCGCTGCACGGTCCGGTGGTGTCCGGGCTGGTGCTGGTCAACCCGTCGGTGCGCTCGGACAACCCCGCGAGTGTGCTGCTTCCGGTGCTGCGTCACCTCGTTCCGAGCCTGGCCGGGGTCGCCAACGACATCGCCAAGCCCGGCTCCACCGAGCTCGGGTACGACCGGACGCCACTCAACGCCGCCTGGTCGCTGGGCCGGCTCTGGCAGGACGTCCAGCGGCGGCTGCCGGACGTCACCCAGCCGGTGCTGCTCTTCCACAGTCCGCAGGACCACGTGGTCTCGCCGGCCAACTCGGAGCTGGTGCTGGCCCGGATATCCTCGACCGACGTGACGGAGCGGCTGTGCCAGCGCAGCTTCCACGTCGCGACGCTGGACCACGACGCGGCGGAAATATTCGCGGCCAGCCAGGACTTCATCCGACGGCTGGCCCGCGCGCAGGCGGCGGGCGTCACCGGGGTCGAATCCGACGATCACCATGGCTGAAGGGCCGGAAGTGCACGAGAGCAGCACGGCGGGCGGCGGGGACGAGGCACCCCGCGAGGACGGCGCGAGGACGGACGGCACCGCGCGGGACGGCACGGCGGCGGAGCCCGCACCGGCCGAGAACGGCGCGGCGGCGGACGCCGGTACGGCCCCGCCCGCGAAGGCCGCCGAACCGGCCGACGCCGCCAAGCCCGGCGCGCCCGGCACTCCCGCCAAGCCCGGCACTCCCGCCGAACCGGCCGAGCCCCGGACCCGGCGCGCCCCCGAGCGCAGCCAGGCCGAACAGGACGAGATCTTCGCCGCGCTGGTGGCCCAGTTCGACGACCCGGTCGACCTCAACAACCCGAACTGGCCCGAGATCGAGAACCTCCGGGCCCAGGGCGAGCTGAAGGGCGGTTTCAAGGACGGCACCGGCCGCACCGACCCGGACGACCTCGCCGACCTGGCCCCCCAGCCCCGCCCCCGCTCGGGCCGGCCGGTGCTGCCCGCCGGCGGCGCGGGCCCGCGCGACTTCGAGCTGGCCGAGGCGACCGACGAGGGCCACTTCGTCCCGCCGGAGCCCCCGCCGCTGCCGGCCGCCGACGTCACCACCAAGTTCGCCTGGCTGGCCGTGCTCGGCGGCCCGGCGCTGCTGCTGTTCGACGCGGTGGTCTGGCGGGAGATCGCCGGCTGGCCGGCCTGGGTCGGGATCACCGCCTTCCTCGGCGGCTTCGTCACCCTGGTGGCCCGGATGAAGGACCGCGACGAGGACGAACCCGAGGACCCGGACCACGGCGCGGTGGTCTAACCCTCACGCGCCGCAGGCAGCTCCAGCACCGCGAGCACCGGCAGGTGGTCGGTGGCGGCCCGCAGGTCGGCCTCGGTGACGCCGGGCAGCCCGTGCGGCACCCCGCAGCCGAGGACGGTGATCCCGGGCGTGGCGAAGACGGCGTCGATCCGCTGGTAGGGGCGCTCCGGTACGGACGTGAACTCGCCGCCCCAGGGCGCGGTCGGGTGGCCGTCCTGGAGGCGCGAGGCCAGCAGCCGCCAGCCCGGGCCGTCCGGGTGCTCGTTGAAGTCGCCGGCCACGATGCCGTGCCGGGCGATCGCGAGCTGGTCGAGCAGCAGCTCGAACTGGCCGTAGCGCTCGTCGGCGTCCAGGCTGAGGTGGCAGCTGGTGACGGTGAACGGCGCCGAGCCGGGCACCCGCAGCAGGGCGGTGGCGAAGCCGCGGGCGTGCAGGCCGCGGGTCTTGGGCAGCAGCCGGTCGTGCACGCCCAGCAGCTCGACCGCACCGGGCCGCCCGAGCAGCAGCGGCCCGGCCGCGGCGCGGCCGCCGCCGGCCAGGACGACCGTCCCGGTGCTCCGGGCCAGCCAGGCCGCCTGCCCCTGCGGCCGCCAGTAGCGCGGCGACTCCTGGACGCAGACCAGGTCGGGCGCGCAGGCCCGGATCACCCGGACCAGCGCCCGCCGGTCGTCGCGCAGCGAGCGGATGTTGTAGCCGAGCACGCGCAGCCGGCGCGGGCCGGGCGGCGGCGGTTCGGCGGGTGCGGTGGTCATGGTCCTCCCCGTACGGGTCCGTGCCGTTCGTGATCACGACCGTACGGCAGGCCCGGCGGGCCCGCGGGCGGACATGCGTCGGCGGCGGCGCGTCCGGGTCTGGTCGGGGTCCGGTCGCACCGCCGCCGGCGGGCTCAGCGGGTGTTGCGGGTACTGCGGGTACTGCGGGTTCCGCGGTCGGTGCTCAGACCGTCCGGGCCAGGTCGGCCGCGCCGACGATGCCGGCGGCGGAGCCCATGGAGGCCAGGACGACCTCGGCGCGCGGGCGGTGCACCCCGCCGGTCAGGTAGTGCTCGAAGGCCTTGGCGACCGGGTCGAGCAGCAGCCGGCCGGAGTCGGAGACGCCGCCGCCGAGCACGAAGACGCCCGGGTCGAACAGCGCGGCGAGGTCGGCCATGCCGCGGCCCAGCCACTCGGCCAGCTCGGCGTAGCACTCCAGCGCGAGCGGGTCGCCCGCCTCGGCCGCCTCGGTGATGTGGATGCCACGGATGGTCTCGGCGACGCCGTCGTTGAGCTCCAGCATCTTGCGGCCGCGCGACGGGTCGGCGGCGGACTTCTCCCGGCCGTAGCGGCGCAGCGCCCGGCCGGAGCCGTACTGCTCCCAGCAGCCCTTGCCGCCGCAGCCGCAGGGCAGGCCGTCGGGGACCATGTTGAGGTGGCCGATCTCGCCGGCCACGCCGAACCGGCCGCGGTGCAGCCGCCCGTCCAGGACGATGCCGCCGCCGATGCCGGTGCCGACGGTGATCAGCACCATGTCCTGGTGGTCGGCCGCCGCGCCGAAGCGGAACTCGGCCCAGGCCGCGCAGTTGGCGTCGTTCTCGACCACGGTGTCGAGGCCGGTGAGCTCCTCGATCCGGCCGCGCAGCGGCTCGTTCTCCCAGTCGATGTTGGGCGCGAAGATCACCGTGGAGCGGTTGCTGTCGACGAAGCCGGGAGCGCCGACGCCGACCGCGGTGACGCCGGGGTGCGACTCCTTGAGCTCGCGCACGGCCTGCGCGATGGCGTCGACCGCCCACTGCGGATCGGCCGGGGTGGGCACCCTGGTCCGGGCCAGGATCGCGCCCGTCTCGTCGACGACGCCTGCCGCGATCTTGGTCCCGCCGACATCGACGCCAATGGTCAGAGCCATGTGTCCCTCAGCTATTCACTCGTTCCCGCTGGACGGAACGGTACCGCCCAACCCTCCCCCCGTACAGGCCTCGCATACATTATCCGAAGACAATCCTGGACAAACCACGCCGCCTCGCTTCAAAAGTCGTATCGAACCCCCCGCTTCGTCACGTACGAGAGCAACGCGATCACCGTTCGAAGGTTACGGATTCACTGCTTGGCGGAAGGGTCGTCAGGCGTGTCGAGGTCGATCCGCTCGGCGGGGGCGCTCTCGCCGGCGGTCCAGCGGCTCTCGTGCCCGGCCACGGCGGCGCGGTAGGCGGCGAGCAGTTCGGAGCCCACGGCGGCCAGCCCGGAGCCGGCGGCGGCGAGGTGGGTGTAGACGTCCGGCTGCTGGGTGCGCACGCGGTCGGCCAGGCCGGCGAGGGTGATCAGGGTGTCGGCGCTCGCCTCCTGCGCCTTCTGGCCGACGACGGTGGCGAACCGGCGCACCTCGTCCACCAGCGGGCCCAGCTCCGGCCCGAACGGGTGGGCCTGCGGGCCGCCCGCCTCGGCGGTGGGCTCGGTCCGGTCGGTGCTGGTCATCGCGGGCGCCTCCTCAGCAGTGGCCGCACCCCGCGGCCCTCCGTCCCGACGCTACCCGACGGCCGGTGAGCGCCGGGCTGCGTCGAAAGGCACAGGATGCGCCGGGGAGGCGTCGCGGGCGCCGGCCGGCCCGGTCAGCCCCGGGGCCAGAGCGCCGGATCGGGGGCGAACCGCACCGCGAGCACCCCGTCGTGCAGGCCCGCGCCGGCCACCGTGCAGCGGCGCAGCGCGGACGGCAGGGTGAGCACCCGGCGGTGGGCGCCGAGGCCGACCACCAGGTCGTCGCCGCGCCGCACCAGGTCCAGGTCGGCCCGGTCGGCGCCGGGCAGGGCGAGGTGCCAGACCAGCAGGCCGTCCTCGGCGAGCCGGTCCTCCACCGGCCAGGGCGCGGGGTCGAGCCGTTCCGGACCGGGCCCGTCCCCGTACAGGCGTTCGGCGACGGCCTCCAGAGTGGCCTCGGCGAGCCCGGTGACCAGGACCGGGGCGTCGGTCACCGCGGTCAGCGCGACCAGCTCCTCCCCACGGCGGCGGGCCAGTGCGGCCAGCCAGGGGTCGGGCGAGTCGGCCGCGCCCGCGGGCAGCGCGCCGTGCAGCACCACGGCGTCCGGCCGGTGCCCGTGCAGGGCGAGCCCGGCCCGGATCCGGCACAGCTCCTGGAACGGGTGGCCGTCGACGGCGGCGACCAGGCGCACGCTGGTGCCGGGGTCGGTGATCGCGGCCCGGGACTCGGCGAGCACCCCGACGGCCTTGGCCCGCCCCTCGTACAGCCAGTCGGCGGGCATCGGGACGCCGGCCAGCCCGGCCAGCAGCGGGCGCAGCGCCCGGGCGGCCTGCCGCTGCTCGGGCAGCAGCCGGTCCAGGTAGCGCGCCAGCTGCTCGGGCAGGGCGAGGGTGGCGATCAGCTCGGCGGGCGGCGGGGCGAGCACGACCAGGACGTCCTGGTCGGCGGCGGGCAGCGCGCGCAGCAGGGCGAGCCGGGCGATGCCGGGGAGGGCGGTCAGCTCCTCGGGGTCGAGCTGTTCGGCGCCGAGCAGGTCGAGGGCGGGCTTGAGCCGGCCGGCGACCTCGCCGAGGGCGTGCCGGAAGGCCGCCTGCTCGTCGATCCGGGAGACGGTCAGGCCCGGCTCGTAGTGGGCCGGTTCGGGTTCCAGCCGGGTGCCGAGGACGGCGTCCAGGGCGCGGTGGGGGTCGTCGGCGGCGAGCAGCCAGGTGCGCCGGCCGCGCCGGGCGGCGTGCAGCGCGGTCGCGGCGGCGACCAAGGGCGCGCCCGTGTCACCGCTGACCAGGATGGTGCGTGTCGCCGTCATGCCGTCCGGCCCCCTGTTCCTCCGGCGGACTACTTGCCGCCGGTCTCCTCGACGCGCTTCTTCAGCCCGGCCAGGGCGCGGTCGATGATGACCTTCTCGGCCTTGCGCTTGATCATGCCGAGCATCGGGATCTTGACGTCCACGGCGAGCTGGTAGGTGACCTCGGTGCGGCCGCCGGAGAGCGGGGCCAGGGTGTAGGAGCCGTCCAGCGCGCGGAGCATCTGACTGCGCACCAGCGTCCAGCCGACCTCGCGGTCGCCGTCCCAGGTGTAGGCGAGGACGTGCTCGTCGCGGATCGCGCCGGCGTCGAGGACCAGCCGGACCTGCGCGGCGCGGCCGTTCTCGCCGGTCTCCAGGACCTCGATCTCCTTGACCTCGCCGGTCCAGGCCGGGTAGGCGGCGAAGTCGGCGATCACGGCCATGACCGTGGCCGGGGTCGCGTCGATGGTGATGCTCGACCTGGTGTGCTCCGCCATGAGAATGGCCCTCCGACTCGTCCGGCTGCCTGCTGGTCCGGTCGAGCCTGCTCGGCCGGGTGCGCCCGGAGCAGGCTATCGCGACCGGCGATCGGCACGGCCGCACGGGCCGGGCACTCCACGCGGCGGTCGCCGTGGGCAGGGCATGCTACCGGCCGGTCACCACCGGCCTGCCGTAGGGTGCCAGTCGAACGACCCGGTCACCACCTGGTCGAACCCGGCCGGGTGTGACACTTCGAACACCGGGGCCGGCCCCCCTGGTCGAAGCCGCCTACCGGGCAGTAACGTCCTGCCGTCCCGCAGCGTCGCGAACGAGGAGCAGTCTTGCTCGACTTCAGCCTTCCGGCCCTCTACCAGGTACCGAGCGGCGGTAACCTCTCCGACCTCGTGCAGCAGAACGCCGAGCGGCACCCGGACGTCGCCGTTCTCAGCCGCAAGGTGGACGGCCAGTGGCAGGAGTTGACCGCCGCCCAGTTCCTGGTCGAGGTGTACGCCGCCGCCAAGGGCCTGATCGCGTCCGGCGTCCGGCCCGGCGACCGGGTCGGCATCATGTCCCGGACCCGGTACGAGTGGACGCTGCTGGACTTCGCCATCTGGTCGGCCGGCGCGATCACCGTGCCGGTGTACGAGAGCTCCTCCGCCGAGCAGGTCGAGTGGATCCTCGGTGACTCCGGCGCGGTCGCCGTGCTCACCGAGACCGACCAGCACGCCAAGGTGGTCGCGGAGGTCCGCGACCGGCTGCCGGAGCTGAAGCAGACCTGGCAGATCGAGGGCGGCGCCCTCGCCGCGCTCGCCGAGGCCGGCAGTGAGGTCACCGACGCCACCGTCACCGAGGCCCGTTCGACCGCCACCGCCGACTCGATCGCGACCATCGTCTACACCTCGGGCACCACCGGCCGCCCGAAGGGCTGTCAGCTGACGCACGGAAACTTCCTGGCCGAGTGCGGCAACGTGGTGGAGCGGCTGGAACCGCTGTTCCGCACCGGCGAGAGCTCCGTCCTGCTCTTCCTGCCGCTGGCCCACGTGCTCGGCCGGATCGCCGAGATCGCCCCGGCGATGGCCCCGATCAAGCTGGGCCACGTCTCCGACCTCAAGGACGTCACCGCCGAGCTGGCCGCCTTCCGGCCGACGCTGATCCTGGGCGTGCCGAGAGTCTTCGAGAAGGTCTACAACACCGCCCGCGCCAAGGCCCAGGCCGACGGCAAGGGCAAGATCTTCGACCGGGCCGCCGACACCGCGATCGCCTACAGCCGGGCGCTGGACAGCGGCCGGGTCGGCCTGGGCCTGCGGATCAAGCACGCGGTCTTCGACAAGCTGGTCTACAGCAAGCTGCGCGCCGCCCTCGGCGGCCGGGCCACCCACGCCATCTCCGGCGGCGCCCCGCTCGGCGAGCGGCTGGGCCACTTCTACCGGGGCATCGGCTTCACCGTCCTGGAGGGCTACGGCCTGACGGAGACCTGCGCCGCCACCGCCTTCAACCCGTGGGACAAGCCGAAGATCGGTACGGTCGGCCAGCCGCTGCCGGGCTCCGCCGCCCGGATCGCCGAGGACGGCGAGGTCCTGCTCAAGGGCCCGCAGGTCTTCACCGGCTACTGGAACAACCCGCAGGCCACCACGGACGCCCTCAAGGACGGCTGGTTCGCCACCGGCGACCTCGGCTCGCTGGACTCCGAGGGCTACCTGACCATCA
Organism: Kitasatospora sp. NPDC097643; assembly: GCF_040302625.1. NCBI lineage: Bacteria > Bacillati > Actinomycetota > Actinomycetes > Kitasatosporales > Streptomycetaceae > Kitasatospora > Kitasatospora sp. NPDC097643. The sequence continues at coordinate 32,510 of NZ_JBEOSA010000020.1, forward strand.
CCGGCCGCAAGAAGGAGATCATCGTCACCGCCGGCGGCAAGAACGTCGCCCCGGCCGTGATCGAGGACCGGATCCGCGCCCACGCCCTGGTCGGCGAGGTCATGGTGGTCGGCGACCGCAAGCCCTTCGTGGCCTGCCTGATCACCGTCGACCCGGACTTCTTCCCCAAGTGGAAGGAGCTCCACGGCAAGCCCGCCACCGCCACGGTGGCCGAGCTGAGCCAGGACCCGGAGCTGCTGGCCGCCCTCCAGGCGGCGGTGGACGACGGCAACGCGGCCGTCTCGCACGCCGAGGCGGTCAAGAAGTTCCGGCTGCTGGACGCCGAGTTCACCGAGGAGAGCGGCCACCTGACGCCCTCGCTCAAGCTCAAGCGCAACGTCGTCCTGAAGGACTTCGCCGCCGACATCGAGGCGATCTACCAGAAGTAGCCGCAGCACGGCCGAGGGGCCGCCCGCCGAACCCGGCGGGCGGCCCCTCGGCGTGCCCTCACCCGCACCGGGTCAGGAGCGCCCGGAGGCGAGCGGGCGACTACGCAGCCAGCAGCGAGGTCAGCCGCCCGGCCAGCAGGTCCCAGCGCCAGGAGCGCTCCACCCAGCGCCGCCCGGCCTCGCCCATCCGCCGCCGCAGCTCCTCGTCGTGCAGCAGCCGGACGATCCGCTCGGCCGCGGCCTCCGCCGAGCCGCCCGGCACCACGTACCCGGTCTCGCCCTCCAGCACCGCGTCCGGCGCCCCGCCGGAGTCGCCCGCGACCACCGGCAGCCCGGTCGCCGAGGCCTCCAGGTAGACGATCCCCAGGCCCTCGACGTCCAGTCCCCCGCGCCTGGTCCGGCAGGGCATCGCGAACACGTCCCCGGCGCCGTAGTGGGCGGGCAGCTCCTCCCACGGCACCGAGCCGGTGAAGCGCACCGAGGCCCGGACGCCCCGGGCGTCGGCGAGCTTCTCCAGGTCCGCCCGGTACGGGCCGCCGCCGACGATCAGCAGCACCGCGTCCGGCACGTCGGCGAGGATCCGCGGCATCGCCTCGATCAGGGTGTCCTGGCCCTTGCGCGGCACCAGCCGGGAGACGCACACCACCACCGGCCGGTCCGCCAGTCCGAGCCGCCGGCGCACCTCGGCGCCCCCGGAGTCGGGGTTGAAGGTCGTCTCGTCCACGCCCGGCGGCAGCTGCACCATCCGGGCCGCCGCCTGCGGCCCGACCGCGTCCGCGATCCGGGAGCGGGTGTACTCGCCCAGGTAGGTCAGCACGTCGGTGCCCGCGCCGATCCGGCGCAGCAGCTGCCGGGCGGCCGGCAGCTGGGCCCAGGCGGCCTCGTGCCCGTGCGTCATGCCCAGCAGGCGGCTCGCCCCGGCCCGGCGCAGCGTGGGTGCCATCAGCCCGAGCGGCGCGGCGGCGCCGAACCAGACCGAGTCGCACTTCTCCGCGCGCAGGATCTCGGCGGCCCGCCGGGTGACCCGGGGTGTGGGAACCATCACCTTCGTCCGGTCGCGGATGACCGGGAACGGCTGCTCGGCGTCGAACCGGGCCACCTCGCTGCCGTCCCGCCAGGTCGAGGCGTACACCACGATGCTCCCGGCGGGCTGACGCACAGCCATGTTGTGCACGAAGGCCTGGATGCCGCCGGGGCGCGGCGGGAAGTCATTGGTGACGATCAAGGTTCTGTGCATCAGGCCACGGCTCGCTCGGTCGGGGGGTGCGCGGTGTACCGCTGGGTGATCCGTACGATAGGTCAACACCATGACCCGCCGGGAACGGATCCGCGCACGGCAACCGTTCCACCCCCGGGTCAGTCCTAGAACCTAGGCGGCCGACGGCGGCCCGGCCCGCAGTGCCGCGCCCGCCGTCGACGGCCCGGGCGTCCGTCGCGCGGCGCCTCCGGTGGGACGTCCGAGACGAACGAGGGAGCGCAGTGGAGTTGGCCCCGGCCACCGAGTCCGGTTCACCCAGCGGCGCCGCCGGCTCCGGCCAGGCGCCGGCCGCCCGGCCGGAGCCGGGCCGTGCCCCCGGCCGCCCGTTCGGGGCGCTCGCCGCGCTCGGCACCACCTGGCTGGCCACCCGGGCGGTGCTGGTGCTGCTGATGACCGGCGTGGTGAAGGGGCCCGGCGGGGACATCACCGCCGACGTCTGGATGATCTACCACGCCTGGTACGGCGTGCTCCAGACCGGCACCTTCCCGTTCGACGACGTGACCTGGCAGTACCCGCCGGGCGCCGCCCTGGTGATCCTGCTGCCGGGCCTGCTGCCCTGGTCGTACCTGGTCTCCTTCTGGGTGATCTGCGGCGTCGCCGACGTCGCCGCCACCGCCTTGCTGGTCCGCACCGGCCTGCGCCGGGGCCGGGCGCTGACCGGCGCCTGGATGTGGGTGGTCGCGGTGCCGCTGCTGGGCCCGATGGTCTACAACCGGCTGGACATCATCGTCACCGCGGTCGCGCTGGCCGGCCTGCTGGCGCTGATCCGCCGCCCGGCCGTCGGCGGGATGCTGCTGGGCCTGGGCGGGATCATCAAGGTCTGGCCGCTGCTCGGCCTGATCGGCACCCCCTCCGGCCGCCGCACCCGCCGTTCCTGGACGCTCGCGGCGGCCACCGCCGTCTCGGTGGGCTTCCTGCTCGCGGCCGGGATGAACGGTGCCTTCGGCTTCCTGGCCTTCCAGAAGGACCGCGGCATCGAGGTGGAGTCGCTGGGCGCGCTGCCGCTGCACTTCGCCCGGCTCGCGGAGGCCTGGGACGGCAGGGTCACCATGAACTACGGTTCCCCCGAGATGCTCGGGCCGTGGGTCACGGTGATCAGCAAGGTGATGATGGTCGGCACCCTGGTCGGCTTCGCCTGGCTGCTGCTGTGGCGCTTCACCGCCAAGCGGCGCAACGCGGCCACCATGTACGACGCGGCGCTGACGACGCTGCTCATCTTCACCGTCACGAGCCGGGTGATCAGCCCGCAGTACCTGGTCTGGCTGATCGGCGTCGCGGCGGTCTGCCTGACCGTGCGCGGCAGCAGCCAGCGGCCGGTGGCGGTGCTGATCCTGTTGGCGTGTCCGCTGACGCTGACCGAGTTCCCGCTGATGTTCAGCCGGATCCTCGCCAGCGAGCCCTGGGGCGTCACCGTGCTGAGCCTGCGCAACCTGCTGCTGCTGACCGCCACCGTGGTCTCCTGCGTCCGGCTCTGGCGCTCCACCCGGGGCCCGGCGCAGCTGCCGCCGACGGTGGTGCTGGCCACGCCGGAGCCGGTGCCGGCGGGCGCCTACCCGGTGCGTCCGGGCATCGCGTACGAGCAGGACCTGCTGGACGGCATCGACCGGCCCGGCGCCCCTGCCGAGCAGCGGCGTTAACTCCCCAGTGCCTTGACCTCGCCCCGCCAGAGCCGGGTGAACTCGGCCGTTCCCGGGCCCAGTTCGGCCCGCAGCAGCCGGTCCAGCCGCTGTTCCCGGTCCTCGCCCCCGCCGTCGGCCGCACCGACCGCCCGGTAGAGGGCGACCAGCCGGTCGGGGCCGTAGCGGCGGGCGATCAGCTCGCAGGCGAGCCAGGCCTGTTCGTAGGCCTGGGCGATGCCCTCAGCGCCCGCGGCGAAGTCCCGGTCGGCGGGCAGCGCGGTCGGCAGCCGGCCGGCCGCGACGTCCCGGGCCAGCTCGGGGGCGATCTGCTCCGGGCGGCGGCCGGACCCCCGGTAGGCGGTCCAGTCGGCGACGCCCTCGGAGAGCCAGAGCGGCGTCCAGGCCCGGGTGTCGGCCCTGGTCGCGACGTGGGTGGCCTCGTGGGTGACGACCACCTGGCGGCCGAAGTCGCTGAGCCGCCCGTACGCCTCGGGGTTGACCAGCACCCGGTCCGCCGGGGTGTGCCAGGGGGCGCCGGGGGCGGCCACGGTGACCGCCGCCATGCCCGTCCAGCCGGCCGGGTCGGCCTCCAGCAGCCGGGCGAACTGGGCTTCGGTGGCGGGCAGTTCGAGCAGCAGCCGGCCCGGCCAGGCGCTGCCCCAGACCTCGCTCACCGCCGCGGTGGCGCGGTCCGCCACCGGGACCAGGCCGGCCGGGTCGGGGCCGTCCGCGAGGCCGAGCACCAGGCAGTGCGCGCCGGGCGCGGACCGGACGGGGCCGAGGTCCCAGAGTGCCGGGGGCCCGCCGGCGCTCTCCTCCCGCTCGACCCGCCAGCCGCCGTCCGCCCGGGCCAGCGTGATCCGGCGCGGGTACACCACCGGGTCCCCGTCGTACCCGGCGATCCGGACCGCCAGATCGGCGGCGACGGTCAGCCGCTCCGGCGTGTCGGCCCCGGCGAGCACCAGGTTGCGGTACCCGGCCTCGGCCGGCGGCAGCCCGGTGGTGGCCGCCAGCGCCCGCGCCCGGGCGTCCAGCAGCGCCGCCACCTCGGCCCGCCGGTCCGCCCCCGGCCGCACGGCGGTCGCGGTCGGGACGGCCGGCGGCAGCGACAGCTGGGCCAGCCCGCCGACCGCGAGCAGCAGCGCACCGCGCCGGGACAGGCCACGGCGGGCCGGCGCACGGCGGGGCGGGCCGGCGGGGTCGGACGGGATCGGGCCGGTCGGGCTCAGAGCCGGACCACCCCCGCGACCGGCATCGCGGTGACGCTCTCGTAGCGGACCTTGGCGCCCGGGTACGGGGCGTGCACGATCACCCCGCCGCCGGCGTACATACCGACGTGGTGCATGTCCCGGTAGAAGATCACCAGGTCTCCCGGCCGTGCTTCGGAGAGGCTGACCCGCTGGCCGGCGGACGCCTGGGCCTGCGAGGTGCGCGGCAGGGTCACTCCGGCCTGCCGCCAGCTGTAGTACATCAGACCGGAGCAGTCGAACGCGCGGGGCCCGGTGGAGCCGTAGACGTACGGCGAGCCGATCATCTGCACGGCGGCGGCCAGCGCGGCCGCACCGCGCTCGGAGGCGGGCGGGGCGGTGCCGAGGTCCAGCCGGTCGGTGCCCCGGGTGGCGCGCTGCTCGGCCTCCCGGGCGTCCTGGGCCGCCAGCCGGGTGCGCTCGGCGACGTCCAGGCTGTTGAGCAGCTTCTGCGCCTTGGTCAGCCGCTGCTGGATCTGCTGCTTGCTGTCGGCGAGCGAGCGGCGGGCCTGCTCCAGCTCGGCGAGCTTGGCGGAGGTCTCGGTGCGGCGCTGGTCGAGCCGGCGCTGCCGGGTGACCAGCTCGTGCAGGGTCTCCTGCTGGCGCTCGGCGGCCTGGTCCAGGGTGCGGGCCCGGGTCAGGTAGCCCTCCGGGTCGCTGGCGAGCATCAGCTGGACGGTCTGCGCCATGCCGCCGGCGCGGTACTCGGCGCCGGCCACCGTGGCGAGGTCACCGCGCAGCTGGTTGAGCTGGTCCTGGGCGACGGCGATCTCGCCCTGGAGGACGGTGGTCTCAACCTGGAGCCGCTGCTGGGCGTCCTGCGCGGCGTTGTACCGCTCGGACGCCTGCTCGGCCTCGTCGTAGAGCTGTTCCACCTGCGCCTTGACGTCCTTGCGGCTCGGCCCGTCCGGCGCGCCGGGGGCGGCCTGGGCGGTGCCGGCCGTGGTGACGCCCAGGGCGGTGGTCGCGGCCGCGGTCAGCACCAGCGCACGGGCGAGCAGTTGGGAACGGCGGTGCACGGGCATGGCGGCAGCGGCTCCAATCCTGCGGTGCGGCCCCGCGGCCGCACCGGAGCGGGCGGCCCTCGAGCGGGAGTCCGGTGGCAGACGTTAGCGAGTCCGGGCAAGTGAGTCCAAACCCCTCCAGGACCGAATATTTGATCCGCAATCGGACATCTGCCCGGGCCGCCGGGAAAAGCCGCAGGCCCGGGCCTTCACGGGGAAGGTCCGGGCCTGCGAGGGCCTGAGCGGGAATCAGACCCGCACGATGGAGGACAGCGGCATGTTGGAGACCGCCTCGTAGCGGACCACGGCACCGGGCTTGGGCGCGTGCAGCACCTGGCCGTTGCCCGCGTAGATCCCCACGTGGTGGGCGTCGCTGTAGAAGATCAGCAGGTCGCCGGGCTGGGCCTGGGAGAGGTCCGTACCGATCCGGGTGCCGGCGCCGGCCTGCTCCTGCGAGGTGCGCGGCAGCGACACGCCGGCCTGGGCGAAGGCCCAGCTGGTGAGGCCGGAGCAGTCGAAGGAGTTCGGGCCGGTGGCGCCGTAGACGTACGGGCTGTCGAGCTTGGAGGCGGCGTAGGACAGCGCGGCGGCACCGCGCGAGCTGCCGGGCGCCGGGGCCGGGGCGGGCTTGCTGGTGGCGGCCGGGGCCGGGGTGGACGGGGCGCTCAGGTCGGTGCGGTTGCTGTCGCGGGAGGCGCGGTCGGCGGCGGCCTTCGCGGCCTCGGCCTTGGCGGCGGCGTCCGCCTTGGCCTTGGCGTCGGCGGCGGCCTTCTCCTCGGCCGCGCGGATCGCCTGGCGCTCCTGCTCGGTCAGCGTGTTGAGCAGGTCCTGCGCCGCCTTCAGCTTGGCCTGGACCTCCTCCTTGGAGGTCTTCAGCTGCTGGGTGGTGCTCTCCATCTCGGAGAGCTTGCCCTGGGTCTCGTCGCGGACCTGGTCGAGCTTGCGCTGCTCGTCCTGGAGCTGCTTGAGCTGGCCCTTCTGGGTGCTGCCGGCCTGGTTCAGCGTCCCGGCCTGGTTGAGGAAGTTGTCCGGGCTGGCGGAGAGCATCAGCTGAACGGTCTGGGATATCCCACCGCTGCGGTACTGCTCGCCGGCGATCTCGGCGAGGCCGCCCTGGAGGTCGGTCACCTGCTCCTGCTGCCGGGCCAGCTGGTCCTGGAGGCCGCTGACCTGCTTCTGCAGCTGCTGCTGCTTCTCCTGCGCGGCGTTGTACTTCTCGGTCGCCTGCTCGGCCTGCTCGTTGAGCTGGTCGACCTGCTCCTTGACCTGATCCTTGGTCGGCGTCGGGTCGGCGTGGGCGCCGGACTGCGCGGAGAGGGCGACGGCGGCGGCCGCCACACCGGTCAGGATGGAGACGCGGGCACGGCCGGCGGGCTTGGGACGACGATGGGACGCCACGAAGGCGGACTCCTTCTTCCTGCGTCCGCCTACCGGGTGAGCTGACGGGTTCGGGCCGGAAGCATGCCCTACGACGCCTCACGGCCGTTCCAGCGGCCGACCTGGCGCCGATTCACCCCGGAGGAACGTGGTTCCCCGGCTCCGCTCCACAGCGCCCCCGACTGCTGGGCTCCCCTGTCGGCCAGGCACTGGGCCTGCCCCGCTGCTTCACGAACTCGGCGGTACCACCGCCGCCACCCGGGCTGGGTGATCGACAGTGCGGTGGTTCGAAGCACGACCCTAGTAACTGAACCGTGATCCGTTCAAATCCTTGTCAGAAAAATGACGTAAGAATACCCAAGTTCTTTTGTGAAGATGACCGCTGGTGATCGTCGCCCTACACGGAGCTGATCGAATCACCGGGCCGGCCGGGAAGCCCCGGAATCTGCCGGTCCGTCAGACCCGGCGGATGGTGTTGATCGGCATCGCGTCGGCCTTCATGACCTTCACCACGTCACCGGTGTGCGGCGCGTGCACCACCATGCCGTTGCCGATGTACATCCCGACGTGGTGCCGGTCGCTGCCGTAGATGACGAGGTCGCCCGGCTGGGCCTGGTCCAGCGAGGGCACCCGGGTGCCGACGTTGCCCTGCTCCTGCGAGGTGCGCGGGAGGGAGACGCCGGCCTGGCCGTACGCCCAGACCATCAGGCCCGAGCAGTCGAAGGTGGACGAGCCGGTGGCACCCCACACGTACGGCGAGCCCTGCTTGCTCATCGCCTTGGCGACGGCGACGCCCGCGTAGCCGCTGGCCTGCGGCAGCGGGCCGAGGTCCGGGCGGTCCGTGCCGCGCGAGGCACGGTCGTCCTGCGCCTGCTGGGCGCGCAGCGCGGCCCGCTCGGAGGCGCTGAGCGAGTTCATCAGGTCCTGCGCGGCCTTCAGCTTCTGGTTGACGTCCGCCTTGGCCTGGTTCAGGTCCTTGGTGGTGGAGTCGAGCGAGGCGAGGACGGCCGCGGCCTCGGCCTTCTCCTGGTCCAGCCGGCGCTGCTGGTCCAGCAGGCCCTTGAGCGCCTCGGCCTGGCTGGCGCTGGCCTGCTGCACGCTGGACGCCTTGTCCAGGTAGCCGGACGGGTCGGAGGAGAGCATCAGCTGGACGGACGGGTCGATGCCGCCGGTGCGGTACTGCTCGCCCGCCACCGCGGCCAGGCCGGTCTGCAGCTGGGTCATCTGCTCCTGGCTGCGGGCCACCTGGTCCTGGAGCTGGTCGGCCTGCTTGCGGAGCTGGTCGGCCCGCTCCTTGGCGCCGTTGTACTTCTCCGCCGCCTGCTCCTGCTGCTCCTGGAGCTGGTCGATCTGCGCCTTCACGTCCTCCTTCTTGGGGGACGGCGACGGCGCGGCGTGGGCGGCGACCTGGGCGGAGAGGGCGACCGCGGTCGCAGCAGCAGCGGTGAGCACGGAGACCCGCGCGCGACTCGGCTGCTTGGGACGGCGGTGGGAGGCCAAGGGACCGGCTCCTTCTTCCATCGGCCTCACCCTTACGAGTGAGAATCCGGAAAATAGGTTTGACGCCAGACCCTAGTGAAGATCCAAGCATTCCGCCACTCCCCCGAAGGCGTGAACGCCACTTCCGCCAATGACTTCACCGGATCCCCACACGCCCGCAAACCAGGCGCTGACCAGGCGTCATTCCGTCGGGGCACCGGTCAGGGCCGTGCCAGCCGGTTCAGCAGCAGCACCGAGGCGACGGGGCGCGCACCCGCCTTCCGCACGCCCTCCGCGACCTCCCGGTCGGCGGACACCACCACCACCGGACGGCCCTGCGGCTCGGCCCGGACCAGACGCCGGATCAGCTCGTCCGCGGTCTCGCCGGTCCGGCTGAACCGTACCCGGACCCCGCGCGGCGGCGCCATGATCACCGGTACGTCCAGGTCCTGGCCGTCGAACACACAGGTGACCTCCGCCTGCGTGCGCTGGGCCAGCATCGCCAGCCCGCCCAGCAGCCGGATCCGCTGCTGCTCCAGCGGCAGCGTCGGATAGCCGGTCTTGGTCACGTTGTAGCCGTCCACCACCAGGTGCACCTGCGGGATCGCCAGCAGCTGGTCCAGCAGCGCCGGATCGTCCTCGGCCAGCCCGCGCCGGGCCACGTCGTTCGGCGAGGCCGCCCCCGGCACCACCGCCTCCACCAGGTCCGCCGGGCGGATCTGCGACACCGGCAGCGCCAGCTCCCGTTGCAGGCCCTGCGCCGACTGCAACACCGTGTCCAGCAGCAGCCGCAACCGCATGTCCTCGACGCTGCGCCCCTCGCGGGCCGACCGCCGGCCCTGCTCGGCGGCGTTCTCCAGCTCGGAGACGCGGTGCCGCAGCCGCCGCGCCTCGCCCTCGGCCGCGCTGCGTTCGGCGGCCGCCTGCGCCTTCGCGGCCTCCAGCTCCCCGGTCAGCCGACGGGTCTCGGCCTGCGCCCGGCGGGTGTCGCTCTCCAGCGAGCGCACCTTCTTCCGCAGCGATTCGGCCTCCCGGCGGACGTCCTCGGACTCGGTCCGCTGCCGGTCCAGGTCGGCCCGCGCCGTGGCCCGGACCTCGGCCAGTTCGGCCTGGAGCTTCTCCACCAGCCGGGCGGCCTCCGCGGCGGCGCCCTCGGCACCGGCCCGCTCGGCCTCCTCCCCGGCCTCCGCGACCAGCCGGCTCCAACCCGCCGACCGCACCAGGTAGGCGGCGGCCGCGACGTCCATCGGATCGGCGGCGCCGGGAACACTGCCCGACTCCAGCGCCTTCACCAGGTCCGGCTGACCCAGCCGCAGCCGCTCCGCTATCCGCACCCGGAAGGCCGGCTCGGACTCCAGCGCCGCGGCCAGCGCGGTCGCCGCGTACTTGGCCCGCCGGGCCGGGGTGAACTTGGCGTACTGACGCAGGCTCTGCGGCAGCTCGCCCGGCGGCAGCCCGCCGAGCGCGTCCGCCGCCAGACCGACGACCCGTCGGCGCACTCCCTCAGGCAGCGGCCGGTCCAGCCGCTCGACCACGTGCTCGACACCGGGCTCGGACGGCACGCCCTCGGCGGCGGTCTCCACCGGCTCGACAGCCGACGCCGGCGCATCCGCAGCGGACTGCCGCCCCTGCGGGTCGGCGGGCTCCTTCGCTGCGTCCACCACGTCCTCGGCTCCGATCCTGGTCCATCGGGGCGCGGCCCGCGGCCGCCGTCCCTGTCGTCACGCTCCGTGCGTCTTGTCTGTATTGTCCCGTGCGGTGGACGGCCACGCCGCGCACCGTCCACCGCACCGGCGGAACATCAACCCTGCTCGGCGGGGGCCTCCACGCCCTCGGCGCCCGGACGGGCCACCAGCTCGACCTGGTCCACCGCGTTGCACCAGCGGCAGCGCACCGACTCGATCGTCTCGCTGAGCACCTCGGTCTCCTCGACCTTGGAGTCGCCGGCCAGGTCGAAGTGCAGGAACTCGGTCACCCGCGCGGAGCGGGTCACGTCGAACCGGGTGAGGTTGCCGCACAGCGTGCAGCGCCAGCGCGTCTCGGCGGTCAGGGCGGGGACGGTCATCGGGGGTCCTCTCGGGTGGTCCCTGCGTGGGCTAGGCGCTCCCCCCGGAGCCCCGGCGTCGGCGGCGGGAGGCGGGAATGCCCGCCCCAAGCCTATTGCCTGGGGCAACCATCAGGACCACCGGTTGTTCGGAACGTGACGGTTGGGCCACCTGCCGTACAGCGCGGTGTCACACGCCCGGGCCGGAGGGATGCTTGGGCCCATGGCACTCGCGGCCCCCGGCCACACCGACGAGCGGGACGGTCGCCCGGCCGCGACCGCCCCGGCGGTCACCTACACCCTGATCGCGGTCAACACCCTGGTCTTCCTGCTCGGCCCGGCCGCCGGGCTCAACCCGCTGTACGGCAGCGGCCGGTCCCGGGTCTGCGCGGAACAGCGGTACGAGCAGCGCTGGGGCGCCGTCCCCGCCGAACTCCTGGCCGGCCACCCGCTCACCGCCGAACAGCTCGCCGAGGCCCCCGACCCCGTCCCCGGCTGCCCGGCCGCCCCGACCCCCGGCAAGCACCCGGCGCTGTCCGTCCTCAGCGGGCTCTTCCTGCACGCCGGCTGGCTGCACCTGCTGGGCAACCTGCTGTTCCTGCACGTCTTCGGCCCCACGGTCGAACAGCGGCTGGGCCGAGCCCGGTTCGTCCTCTTCTACCTGGCCGCCGGCAGCCTGGCCTCGTACGGCTTCGCCCTCGCCGAGGCGCACACCCCGGACTCCACCCGGGTGCTGATCGGCGCCTCCGGCGCGATCTCCGCCGTCCTCGGCGCCTACCTGCGCTTCCACCCACGCTCCCGGGTGACCACGCTCGTCCCGCTGCTGCTCTTCCTGCCGCTGCGCTTCCCGGCCTGGCTGGTGCTCGGCCTCTGGTTCGCCCTCCAGTGGTGGTCGGTCCACTCGGCGGGCCCGGGGGTGGCGTACCTGGTGCACGTGATCGGCTTCGTGGCGGGCTTCCTCTACGCCTGCACGGCGGTCAGCCGCCCCCCGAGACGACCCGGCTGACGACCGATACCCTGGCGCCACCCCACAAAGGAGCCCGAACAGTGATCACCGCCATCGTCCTGATCAAGACCAGTGTCGACCGCATTCCGGAGATCGCCGAGGCCATCGCGGCCATCGAGGGCGTCAGCGAGGTGTACTCGGTGACCGGCGGCTACGACCTGGTGGCGATGGTCCGGGTGCGCCGCCACGACGACCTGGCCGAGGTCATCCCGGGCTGGCTGAACAAGGTCCCGGGCGTGGCCCACACCGAGACCCAGATCGCCTTCCGCACCTACTCCCAGCACGACCTGGAGGCCGCGTTCGCCCTCGGCCTGGACGAGTAGGGGTCAGCCCTCCCGGCGCCCCCTGTCGATCTGCACAGTCGCGACGCAACGGCCGCCCTCGTTGCGGTAGTTCCACGCCGCGCCGTCCGTGACCAGCTCGCGGACGGCGGTCAGGAAGCGGTCGACGTGCTCGTCCGGCGTGCCCGCGCCGAAGCTCACCCGGATGGCGTTGAGGCTGCGCTCCCCCGGCAGCGACGGCTCCGGCGCCCCGCACTCGGAAGGCGCCGCGTCCTCGTCCCCCAGCAGGGTCCGCACCAGCGGGTGCGCGCAGAACAGCCCGTCCCGCACGCCGATGCCGTACTCGGCGGACAGCGCGGCCGAGAAGTGCGAGCTGTTCCAGCCCCGGACGACGAAGGACAGCACGCCCACCCGGGCCACGCTGTGAATGTCACCAGTGGCGCCGAACAGGTTCAGCACCCGGACCTCCGGGATCTCCGCCAGCCCCGCCGTCAGCCGGTCCACCAGCTGCCGCTCCCGCGCCTCCAGCGCGTCGAAGCCCGCCTCGGTCAGCGCCCGGCAGGCCGAGGCGATCGCGTACGCGCCGATGACGTTCGGCGAACCGGCCTCGTGCCGGGCCGGGCCGGTGTGCCACTGGACGGCCACCGAGCCGTCGGTCTCCCGGGCGACCGTCCGGGTCGCCCCGCCGCCGGCCAGGTACGGCTCGGCCGCGTCCAGCCAGTCCGCCCGGCCGGCCAGCACCCCGGCGCCGAACGGCGCGTACAGCTTGTGGCCGGAGAAGGCGATCCAGTCGACGTCCAGCGCGCGCACCGAGACCCGGTGGTGCGGAGCGAGCTGGGCGGCGTCCAGCACCACCCGGGCGCCGTGCCGGTGCGCCGTCTCGGTCAGCTCGGCGACCGGCCACAGCTCACCGGTGACGTTGGAGGCGCCGGTGACGCAGAGCAGCTTGGGGCCCTCGGGCGCCCCGGCCAGCGCGGCGTCCAGCGCGGCGACGGCCTCGGCCCGCGAGCGCGGCGCCCGCAGGTAGTGGACGTCCAGCCCGGCGTGCGCCCAGGGCAGCAGCGAGGCGTGGTGCTCGGTCTCGAAGGCGAACACCCGGGTGCCGGCCGGCACGGCGCCCGCCAGCAGGTTGAGCGAGTCGGTGGTGGCCCGGGTGAAGACCACCTGGTCGCCCTCGCGCAGGTCGAGGAACTCGGCGACGGTGCGGCGGCTCTGCTCGAACAGGTCGGTGGAGAGCTGCGAGAGGTACCCGGCGCCGCGGTGCACGCTGCCGTAGTACGGGGCGTAGGCGGCGACGTCGTCCCAGACCCGCTGGAGCGCCGGGGAGCTGGCCGCGTAGTCGAGCGCCGCGTAGCCGACCTTCTCGCCGTTGACGAGCGGCACCTGGACGTCCCGGCCGAGCACAGCCAGCGGGGCGCAGATTTCGGTGGCAAGAGAAGACATGAGGATGCACTCCTTCGGAGGTCGAGGGACCCCGGGAGTGCTGGATCTCGGGCGTCCGCGCTTGCCGCGCGGACGGATTGCCGCGTGACCCGGTCCTCACCCAGGGCACCCCGCCACGGACGGAGGGTTGCCGGACAGCAAGCTGGGGCTTGACGCTGTCACTCATGACCTGGACAGGACTCTAGGTCGCGTCCGCCGGGTGGTCAAACACGGTTCCACCATCCGGACAGCCGAAGGGGGCCTGCCGGGAGGATCCCGACAGGCCCCCAACTCCCGCTTCACGCCCGGCTGGTGGCCTCCGACCAGCGGCGCAGCACGTCCTGCGCCTCGCCGGAGTCGATGGCCTCCGCCGCCCGGGCCATGCCCGCCGCGAGCTGCTCGGCGAGCGGCGCGTCGGTCAGGTCGAGGGCGACCAGCGCCGCCGCCGTGTTCAGCAGGACGGCGTCCCGCACCGGCCCGCGCTCCCCGGCCAGCATCCGGCGCGCGACCTCGGCGTTGTACGAGGCGTCCGCCCCGCGCAGCGTCTCGATGCCGACCAGCTCGACGCCGACGTCCCGCGGGTCGAAGGAGGTCTCGGTGACGATGCCGTCCCGCACGATCCACACCCGCGAGGTGGTGGTGATGGTCAGCTCGTCGAGGCCGTCGTCCCCCCGGAACACCAGTGCGGTCGCGCCGCGCCGGGCGAGCACCCCGGCGATCAGCCCGGCCAGCCGGGTGTCGAAGCAGCCGATCGCGTGCGAGGTGACCCTCGCCGGGTTGGTCAGCGGGCCGAGGATGTTGAACGCGGTCGGCACCCCGAGGTCGCGCCGGGCGGTGGCGGCGTGCCGCATCGAGGGGTGGAACTTCGCCGCGAAGCAGAAGGTGAGGCCGACCTCCTCGGCCACCTCGGCGACCCGCCGGGCGGAGAGGTCCAGCGCGACGCCGAGCTTCTCCAGCACGTCCGAGGAGCCGCTCGCCGAGGAGGCCGCCCGGTTGCCGTGCTTGACCACCTTGGCGCCGGCCGCCGCCGCGACGATCGCCGACATGGTGGAGATGTTGACGGTCTTGGCCCGGTCGCCACCGGTCCCGACGATGTCCACCGCCGGGCCGGGGATGTCCAGCGGCTCGGCGTGCGCGTACATCGCGTCCACCAGACCGCTGATCTCGTCGACCGTCTCGCCCTTGGCCCGCAGCGCCACCATGAACCCGGCCACCTGGACCGGGGAGGCCTCGCCGCTCATGATCCGGTCCATCGCCCACGCGGTGGCCGAGCGGTCGAGGTCCTCCCCCTTCAACAGTGCCGCCAGGATGTCCGGCCAGGTGCGGACCACCTGCGCGGGGTCGGTACCACCGTTCGCAGGGTTCACGTTCACCATGGCTGACTCCAGCTGTTGTCGGTTCCCCACTCCGGGGGACGTCCGTACGGATGGAGTCAGCCTATCGAGCGGTGGGGTCCCTCCGGCGCTGTCTTCTCTAGTACTGAGACGGCCCTGCTCAGCGGCTGGCCGGAGCCCGCTTCGCCAGCCGCGCCCGCAGCAGGGTGGCCACCGCCTCGGCCAGCGCCACCGGGTCCACGGGGTGGGAGATCGCCGCGTCGGCCCGGCTCCAGGCGGCCAGCCAGGAGTCCTGCGGCCGGCCGATCAGCACCAGCACCGGCGGGCAGCCGTAGATCTCGTCCTTGAGCTGGCGCCCGAGCCCGAGCCCACCGGCCGGAACCGCCTCGCCGTCCAGGACACAGAGGTCGACCCCGCCCTTCTCCAGCGCCTTCAGCACCGCCGGGGTGGTCGCGCACTCCAGGTAGGACAGTTCCGGAAGATCCTCAGCGGGCCGCCGGCCGAGCGCCGTCAGCACCTGCTCGCGGGTGTTGCGGTCATCGCTGTAGACGAGGACGGTGAGCGTCTCGTCGGTCGTGTACGCCATGGACCCTGCTCCCTCAAGTGTGATCCGGACCACGTTCGCCTGATCCGGATGCTACTCCCGATCACCCCCCGTCGAGTCCCCCTCGGACACGTTCCTCCTCAAGCCGCCGCGCCCACGGCTCACCCGCCCGGAGGACGGCCCGTCACCCGGACCCGCGCGGTCCACCCGTACGGCCGACAGGGCGCTCGTCCCCCTACCTCCGGGGGCTGCGCCGACCGTGCAACGACACGCTGGGCAACGGGGTCGCAGGCCCCTCCGAGGAACCGTCAGAAAAGGGACACGCCGCTGCTCAGACCCCGTCCGGACACCCCGTCGACCCCCAAGCGGGCATACCGCACGCACCGGACACTCCGAGGGACACCCCCCGGCGTGAAGACGGAATAAGGGACCGACATAATGTCCGTCGTGGCGACAGCAACAGCAGTAGAAACCGGGCACGCGCACGGATCGGTCAACCGGCCGAACATGGTCAGCGTCGGAACCATCGTCTGGCTCAGTTCCGAGTTGATGTTCTTCGCGGCCCTCTTCGCGATGTACTTCACGCTCCGCTCCGTCAAGGGGCCGGAGTTCTGGACCGAGAAGGCGCACGCCCTCAACGTGCCCTTCTCCTCGGTCAACACCACGATCCTGGTGCTCTCCTCCCTCACCTGCCAGCTCGGTGTGTTCGCCGCCGAGCGCGGGGACGTGAAGAAGCTCCGCTCGTGGTTCGTCGTGACCTTCATCATGGGCGCGATCTTCATCGGCGGCCAGATCTTCGAGTACACCGAGCTGGTCAAGAAGGACGGCCTCTCGCTGTCCTCCGACCCGTACGGCACGGTGTTCTACCTGACCACCGGCTTCCACGGTCTGCACGTGACGGGTGGTCTGATCGCCTTCCTGCTGGTCCTGGGACGGACGTACGCAGCCAAGCGCTTCACGCACGAGCAGGCCACCGCCGCCATCGTGGTGTCGTACTACTGGCACTTCGTCGACGTCGTGTGGATCGGCCTGTTCGCGACCATCTACCTGATCAAGTAACCAGCTGATCAGGTCGCTGGCCACCGGCTGCGGCCCCCGCCCTCACCGGCGACGGGCCGCTTCTGCCGGTGCCGACGCTCCCACCGACCGACCGCGCGCGCAGCCCTAGACAGGCAGCCTCGTGCCGGCCAGACCGGCCGCCGGGTGCACCCACCAGTCGACCAGATCCTGACACCGGGGTTATTCCGTGAAAAAGCTCTCCGCACGACGGCGCCACCCATTGGCGGCGCTGGTCGTCCTACTTCTCGCCCTGGCGGCAACCGGGGGGCTGTACGCCGCGTTCGCGCCCGCCGACAAGGCGCAGGCCGACGTCGCCGCGCAGTCGCTCGCGATCGATGAGGGCAAGAAGCTCTTCGCCGTGGGCTGCTCCTCCTGCCACGGCCTGAACGGCCAGGGCAGCAGCGACGGTCCGAGCCTGGTCGGCGTGGGCTCCGCCTCCGTCGACTTCCAGGTCGGCACCGGCCGCATGCCCGCGCAGCAGCCGGGCGCCCAGGTCCCGCGCAAGAAGAACATCTACTCGCAGGCGGAGATCGACCAGCTCGCCGCCTTCGTGGCCTCGCTCGGCCCCGGCCCGGTGACGCCGACCAAGGAGCAGTACACCTCGACCAACCCCGAGGACATCTCCAAGGGTGGCGAGCTGTTCCGCACCAACTGCGCCCAGTGCCACAACTTCGCCGGCCAGGGCGGTGCCCTGACCAAGGGCAAGTACGCCCCGTCGCTGGAGGGCGTGGACGCCAAGCACATCTACGAGGCCATGCAGACCGGCCCGCAGAACATGCCGTCGTTCCCGGACACCACCATGCCCGAGGAGCAGAAGAAGCAGATCGTGGCCTTCGTCCGCCACACCACCTCCGATGAGCCCAACCCCGGTGGTCTCACGCTCGGCAGCCTCGGTCCGGTGACCGAGGGTCTGTTCGGCTGGATCTTCGGTCTCGGCACGCTCATCGCGGTCGCGATCTGGGTCGCCGCCCACACCACCAAGGCCAAGAAGTCATGAGCCACGACATGTCAGAAGAGAAGCTTCCGGAGCCCCACGGCTCCCACGGCGAGGTGGCCGACCACGGCAACCCGTTCGCCGACCCGGGCCTGCCGGCCCACGAACCCCGTCGCACCGACATCGACGAGCGGGCCGCCAAGCGTGCGGAGCGCCAGGTCTCGCTGATGTTCGTGATCTCGATGATCGCCACCATCGGCTTCATCGCCTCGTACGTGGGCATCGACCCGGACAAGATCGTCTACATCTTCCCGCTCGGTCACGTCAGCGCGCTGAACTTCGCCCTCGGTCTGACCCTGGGCGTCGCGCTGTTCATGATCGGCGCGGGCGCGGTCCACTGGGCCCGCACCCTGATGTCGGACGTCGAGCTGCCGGCCGAGCGTCACCCGATCGAGGCCGACGACGAGGTCCGCGCGGACGTCATCAACCAGTTCAAGACGGGTGCCGCCGAGTCCGGCTTCGGTCGTCGCAAGATGATCCGCAACACCCTGATCGGTTCGATGGCGCTGGTCCCGCTCTCCGGCGTGGTCCTGCTCCGCGACCTGGGCCCGCTGCCCGAGAAGAAGCTCCAGGAGACCGGCTGGAAGGCGGCGACCCCGGTCAAGCCGCTCCAGCTCCTCAACATGAACACCGGCCAGCCGATGAAGGCCGAGGACGTCGTCATCGGCTCGCTGACCTTCGCCATGCCGGAGGACCTGAGCACCCACGACGAGGACTTCCAGCAGCGGATCGCCAAGGACGCCCTGATGCTGGTGCGCATCGCGCCGGAGGACATCAAGGACGAGGAGTCCAAGGAGAAGGGTTTCGAGGGCATCCTCGCCTACTCCAAGATCTGCACCCACGTCGGCTGCCCGATCAGCCTCTACGAGCAGCAGACCCACCACGCGCTCTGCCCCTGCCACCAGTCGACGTTCGACCTGGCGGACGGTGCGCGCGTCATCTTCGGCCCGGCCGGTCACCCGCTGCCGCAGCTGAAGATCACCACTGACGAGAAGGGCTTCCTGGTCGCCAAGGGCGACTTCGACGAGCCCGTCGGCCCGAGCTTCTGGGAGCGTGCTCGATGAGTAGCGCGAGCAGCACCACCTCCGGTGCCGCCAAGCCGGCCAGCACGCGCGCCAAGCCCGCCAACAAGTGGGAGGCCGCTGCCGACTGGACGGACGGCCGGCTGGGGATCTACTCCCTCGCCAAGGCCAACCTGCGCAAGATCTTCCCGGACCACTGGTCCTTCATGCTGGGCGAGATCTGCCTCTACAGCTTCATCATCATCATCCTGACCGGCGTCTACCTGACGCTGTTCTTCAAGCCCAGCATGGGCGAGGTCATCTACAACGGCTCGTACGTGCCGCTCAAGGGCATCTCGATGTCCGAGGCGTACGCGTCGACGCTGGACATCAGCTTCGAGGTCCGCGGCGGTCTGCTGATCCGTCAGATCCACCACTGGGCCGCCCTGGTCTTCGTGGCCGCGATGCTCGTGCACATGATGCGCGTGTTCTTCACCGGCGCGTTCCGCAAGCCGCGTGAGGTCAACTGGGTCTTCGGCTTCCTGCTGCTGGTCCTGGGCATGTTCGACGGCTTCTTCGGCTACTCGCTGCCGGACGACCTGCTGTCGGGCACCGGTATCCGCTTCATGGAAGGCGCGATCCTCGCCGTCCCGCTGGTCGGCACCTACATGCAGATGTTCCTGTACGGGGGCGAGTTCCCCGGCCACGACATCATTCCGCGGTTCTTCACCATCCACGTGCTGCTGGTCCCCGGCATCATGCTCGGCCTGCTGGTCGCGCACCTGATCCTGGTCTTCTACCACAAGCACACCCAGTGGGCGGGCCCGGGCAAGACCGAGAAGAACGTCGTCGGCATGCCGCTGATGCCGGTCTACATGGCCAAGGCCGGTGGCTTCTTCTTCCTGGTGTTCGGTCTGATCGCCGCCATCTCGGCGATCGCCTCGATCAACCCGATCTGGGCCTACGGCCCGTACCGCCCCGACCAGGTGTCCACCGACGCCCAGCCGGACTGGTACATGGGCTTCTCCGAGGGCCTGATCCGTGTCATGCCGGGCTGGGAGATCAGCCTGTGGGGCCACACCCTGAACCTGGGTGTGTTCGTCCCGCTGATGATCTTCCCGCTGGTCCTGGTCGCGATCGCGGTCTACCCGTTCATCGAGGGCTGGATCACCGGCGACAAGCGCGAGCACCACATCCTGGACCGCCCGCGCAACGCCCCGGTCCGCACCGCCCTGGGTGCCGCCTGGATCAGCCTCTACCTGGTCCTGCTGATCGGTGGTGGCAACGACCTGTTCGCCACCCACCTGCACCTGTCGATCAACTCGATCACCTACTTCGTCCGCGTCGGCTTCTTCGTCGTGCCGGTCATCACCTTCATCGTCACCAAGCGCTGGTGCCTCGGCCTCCAGCGCCGGGACAAGGAGAAGGTGCTGCACGGCCGCGAGACGGGCGTCATCAAGCGCCTGCCGCACGGCGAGTTCGTCGAGGTGCACGCCCAGCTGCCGCAGAAGGACCTGTTCAAGCTCACCGCCCACGAGCAGGTCCAGCCGGTCGAGCTGCCGGCCCAGACGGACGAGAACGGCGTGGCCCGCAAGGCCGGCGTCCTCACCCGCACCCGGGCCAAGCTCTCCCGCGGCTTCTACGGCGAGGGGGCCCAGATCCCCAAGCCGACCGCCGAGGAGCACCACGAGATCACCAGCGGCCACGGCCACCACTGATCCCGTACGCACCCCCGCGTCACCCCCGAGGGCCGCTGACCAGAGTTCATCTGGTCAGCGGCCCTCGGGCTTTCCCGTTCCGTCCGCACCTCCAGGAGCCCCCCGTGCAGCTGTCCGTCGACCCCGCGGCCGCCACTCCCCCGTACGAGCAGATCCGGGCCCAGATCGCCGAGCGGGCCCGCTCCGGCGAGCTGCCGACCGGGCTCCGGCTGCCCACCGTCCGGGCCCTGGCCGAGGAACTGGGGCTGGCGGCCGGGACGGTGGCCCGGGCGTACCGGGAGCTGGAGGCGGACGGCGTGGTGGAGACCCACGGCCGGGGCGGCACGCTGATCGCCGCCACCGGCGACACCGCGCACCGGCTGGCCGCCGCGGCCGCCACCGAGTACGCCGAACGGGCGAAGCGGCTCGGGCTCGCCCGGGAGGACGCCCTGGCGGCGGCGGTGGCCGCGCTGCGGCTGGCCTACCCGGAGGGCTGACGCCGGCTCCGGGAGGCGGCTCAGACCTCCGGCCGGGCCATTCCGGCGGCGTGGGCCTGGGCGACCGGTGCGGTGGTGCTGACGGGCCCGCCGAGGGCGCTGTGCTTGACCCAGTCCGTCCAGGTCAGGTTCCAGTCCCCGAAGCCGTTGCCGAAGGGCTCCATGGTGGCGCCCCGGCTGTTCACCACCGTCACCAGGTCCCCCACCCGGGTGTTCTCGTAGAACCACTTGGCGTTCTCGGTGCTCATGCCGGTACAGCCGTGGCTGACGTTCTCCACCCCCTGCGAGCCGACCGACCAGGGCGCCGCGTGCACGTACTCGCCGCTCCAGGTGACCCTGGTGGCCCACTCCACGTTGAGGTCGTACGACTCCTGGCTGCCGGCGGCTATGCCGATGGTCTCGCCGTTCATCCGGACCGAGCGCTCCTGGCCCAGCACCACCTTGACGCCGTTGCGGGTGTCGAAGCCGGGCTTGCCGGTGGTCACCGGGATGGTCCGGACCACCTCACCGTTCCGCTTGAGGGTGAGCTCGTGGGCGGCCGCGTCGACCACCGACTCGACCCGCTCGCCGATCCGCAGGTTCAGCGCGCTGCGGTCGCCGCCGTAGAGGCCGTCGGCGATCCGGCTGCCGGTCCCGTCGAAGGCGAGCGAGACGGTGGTGCCGGCCGGCCAGTACTGCTCCGGGCGGAAGTGCAGGTTCTTGTCGTCGACCCAGTACCAGGCGCCGGTGACGGCGGGCTGCGAGGTGACGGTGAGGGCGCGTTCGACCTCCTGGCGGCCCTGCGGGTCCTTCACCGCCTCGGAGAGCTGCACGGTGAGCGGCTGGCCCACCCCGTAGACGCCGGTGCCGGAGGAGTCCGGGCCCAGCTTGGCGGTCAGCAGGCGCTGGGCGGCGAGGGTGCTGAAGCCCGCGGTGGTGTCGCCGCGGCCGCCCTTGCCGTCGTCGGCGGCGATCCGGACGACGTAGTCGGTGGCGGCCTTCAGCCGGCCGGTGGTCTGCCAGCTGCGCTGGTCCTCGGCGAGCTTCCCGGCCACCACCCGGCCGTCCGGGCCGACCACGGTGACGTCGGTGAGCCGGCTGCCCTCGACGGCGGTGACGGTGACCGCCTGGGAGGGGTCGACCTTGCCCTCGGCCGAGAGGTGGACGAGCCGGGCCGCGTCGATCCGATGGGGCCCGGTGGTCTCCTCCCCGTCGGACGAGCAGGCGGCCAGTCCGGCCAGTACTGCGAGGGTCAGCGAGATGCTGCCTATACCTGCGGTTCCGCGCCTGTCGGCCATGGCCGCCTCCGAGGGTTCGCACGATTGATCAGATCGTAGGAACGGCGTACGAGGAAGCGACATTCGAGCGACCCCTCGTTCACCCGGGTGAGTGAGGCCGTCACCCCGCGGACGCAACAGGGCCGGGCCTCCCGTGCGGGAGGCCCGGCCCTGTGTCAGGAGCGGAACCTACTGGTTCTGGTTCTCGCCCCGGTAGAACTCGAAGACCCAGCCGAAGATGCCGATCAGGATGATCGGGGCGGCCCAGAACATCAGCCACCAGCCGAAGATCACGCCCATGAAGGCGAGCGCGCCACCGAGGGCCAGCGAGAGCGGCTGCCAGCTGTGCGGGGCGAAGAAGCCCAGCTCGCCGGAGTCGTCCGCGACCTCCGCCTCGGGGTTGTCACCCGCGCCGCTGTCCACCCGGCGGGCGGTGAAGGCGAGGTAGTACCCGATGAAGGCGCAGAGTGCGAAGGCCAGGAACAGCGCGGTGGTACCGGCCGCCTCGATGCCGACGTCCGACTGGTTGGTCCACAGGCCGTAGGTGATCGCCATCGCGAGGACGAAGACCGAGAGGCCGAGGAAGATCTTTCCCTGTTCCTTCATCAGGCGTCGCCCTCCTTCTTGCCCTTGTCCAGCTTCGGGGCGTCGTACTTCGCCGGGGTCACACCGGCGAGGTGCTTGGCCGGCTCACCGTGGTTCTCCAGGTAGTCCAGCGCGGCGATCTCCGGGTGGTGGAGGTCGAAGGCCGGGGATTCGGAGCGGATCCGCGGCAGGGTGAGGAAGTTGTGCCGCGGCGGCGGGCAGGAGGTCGCCCACTCCAGCGAGCGGCCGTAGCCCCACGGGTCGTCGACCTCGATCTTCTCGCCGTACTTGGCGGTCTTCCAGACGTTGTAGAGGAACGGCAGGATCGACAGACCGAGCACGAAGGAGCCGATGGTCGAGACGGTGTTCAGCGTGGTGAAGCCGTCCGAGGCCAGGTAGTCGGCGTAGCGGCGGGGCATGCCCTCCGCGCCGAGCCAGTGCTGCACCAGGAAGGTGGTGTGGAAGCCGATGAACAGCGTCCAGAAGGTGATCTTGCCGAGGCGCTCGTCCAGCATCTTGCCGGTCATCTTCGGCCACCAGAAGTGGAAGCCGGCGAACATCGCGAAGACGACGGTGCCGAAGACCACGTAGTGGAAGTGGGCGACGACGAAGTACGAGTCCGAGACGTGGAAGTCGATCGGCGGGGAGGCCAGCAGGACACCCGTCAGACCACCGAAGAGGAAGGTGACCAGGAAGCCGACCGTCCAGAGCATCGGGGTCTCGAAGCTCAGCGAGCCCTTCCACATGGTGCCGACCCAGTTGAAGAACTTCACACCGGTCGGGACCGCGATCAGGAAGGTCATGAAGGAGAAGAACGGCAGCAGCACCTGTCCGGTGACGTACATGTGGTGCGCCCACACCGTCACGGACAGACCGGCGATCGCGATGGTGGCCGCGATCAGACCGGAGTAGCCGAACATCGGCTTGCGGCTGAAGACCGGGATGATCTCCGACACGATGCCGAAGAACGGCAGCGCGATGATGTACACCTCGGGGTGACCGAAGAACCAGAACAGGTGCTGCCAGAGCAGCGCCCCGCCGTTGGTCGGGTCGAAGACGTGCGCCCCGAACTTGCGGTCCGCCTCCAGGGCGAACAGCGCGGCGGCCAGGACCGGGAAGGCCAGCAGGACCAGCACGGCGGTCAGCAGGACGTTCCAGACGAAGATCGACATCCGGAACATCGTCATGCCGGGCGCGCGCATGCAGATGATCGTGGTGATGAAGTTGACCGCACCGAGGATCGTGCCGAAGCCGGAGAAGGCCAGACCCATGATCCACATGTCACCGCCGACACCCGGCGAGTGCACCGCGTCCGACAGCGGGGAGTAGGCGAACCAGCCGAAGCTGGCGGCACCGTTCGGCGTGACGAAGCCGGCCACCGCGATGATCGAGCCGAACAGGTACAGCCAGTAGGCGAACATGTTCAGACGCGGGAAGGCGACGTCCGGGGCACCGATCTGGAGCGGCATGATCCAGTTCGCGAAACCGGCGAACAGCGGCGTCGCGAACATCAGCAGCATGATCGTGCCGTGCATCGTGAACGCCTGGTTGAACTGCTCGTTCGACAGGATCTGGGTCCCGGGACGAGCCAGCTCGGCGCGCATGACCAGGGCGAGGATGCCACCGATCAGGAAGAAGGCGAACGACGTGCCCAGGTACAGGGTGCCGATCGTCTTGTGGTCAGTGGTGGTCAGCCACTTGATGATGGTCGAACCCGGCTTCCGGGTCCGCTGCGCCCCGACCGTGACGGCCCCGGCGCCCCCGCCGGCCGCGGCGGGCTCGTTGAGGATGGTCACTTCTCTTCACTTCCCATGGAGATGACGCCGGAGGGCACCGCGCCGTTCTGCCCCTTGGCGCGAAGGTCAGCCAGGTGCTTGTCGTAGTCGACGCGGTCGACGACCTTGACGTTGAACAGCATGCGCGAGTGGTCGGTGCCGCAGAGCTCCGCACACTTGCCCATGTACTCGCCCTTGACGGTCGGAGTGACCTCGAACTTGTTCGTCACACCCGGCACGACGTCCATCTTCATCATGAAGTTGACGGGCCAGAAGTCGTGGATGACGTCACGCGAGGTGAGACGGAACTGCACACTCTCGTTGACCGGCAGCCAGAGCGTCGGCGCGCTCGCGGGCGTACCGACTTCGTACGCGGCGTCCTTGTTGGCCGGGTCGGGGGTCTCGGTGTTCTCGTAGTTGAACGCCCAGCTCCACTGGAAACCGACCACGTTGACGTAGTGCTGCGGCTTCTCGGAGGTGGAGGTCAGCGTCGACTCGTCGCGGGCGACGAAGTAGAAGAGCACCGACACGATGATGATGGGGACCGCGGTGTAGAGCGCCTCGATGGGCACGTTGTACCGGGTCTGCGGGGGGATCTCCACGCCGGTGCGGCTGCGCCGGTGGAAGATCACGCTCCAGATGATCAGACCCCACATCAGTACGCCGACCACCAGCGCCGCGATCCAGGACCCCTGCCACATGTGGAGGACCAGCGGCCCTTCCTTGGTGACGGGGCTCGGGAGGCCAAGCCTGGGGAGGTCGTTGGCCGAGCAGCCGGTGGCGGTCGCGATGACGAGGCCCAGTGCCAGCGCCTGAGGCAGCTTCCGCCGCATCGTGCGCCGCGGCGAGCGGTCGGAGCCGTTGGGACTCACGTAGCGCCTTCCCGAAGTCTCGCCCGCCTTCGCGTCGCCCCGTGGAGGTCAGTGAGCCTCCCCGGCGACCCGTCCACGGGCACGGTTTGAATGCTTATGCGGGCCAAACCCTACTCCAGCCTTATGCGCTCCTGACGGGCAGCCCCCGGTAACGCGCCGCCCGGTCGCCCGATCAGGCCCGGCAAGGGCTGCGCCGCAGGTCATCGTAGGCATTCGAGGTCCGTACGCCCGATCGGGGGATGACCTCGAACAACCCGGGTGACGGTCCGTCGGATGCGGACGAAGCGGACATTCGGGGTGATCGACTGACGGTCGGTAAGCGATGTCACGGCACCGGAAGGCACGCGAGGGTGTCGTTAAATGTGACCGTGTACTTCGACGTGGCTTCGACGGCCCCCCTGCACCCCGTCGCCCGGCAGGCGCTGACCGCCGCCCTGGACGAGGGGTGGGCCGACCCGGCCCGGCTGTACCGCTCCGGGCGACAGGCCCGGATGCTGCTGGACGCCGCCCGCGAGACGGTGGCCGGGGTGCTCGGCGCCCGGCCCGACGAGATCGCCTTCACCGCCAGCGGGACGCAGGCCGTCCAGCTCGGCGTGCTGGGCGCGCTGGCCGGCCACCGGCGCCGGGGCGCCCACCTGGTGCACTCCGCGGTGGAGCACTCCAGCGTGCTGCACGTCGCCGAGAAGCACGAGGCCGGCGGGGGGACGGTCTCGGTGGTGCCGGTGGACCGGGCCGGGCGGGTCGAACCGGCCGGGTTCGCCGGGCTGCTCCGGGCGGACACCGCGCTGGCCGTGCTGCAGAGCGCCAACCACGAGGTGGGGACCGTCCAGCCGGTCGGCGAGGTCGCCGCGCTCTGCCGCGAGGCGGACGTCCCGCTGCTGGTCGACGCCGCGCAGAGCGTCGGCCGGGTGGACGTCCCGGCGGGCTGGTCGCTGCTGACCGCCAGCGCGCACAAGTGGGGCGGCCCGCCCGGGGTCGGGGTGCTGGCCGTACGCAAGGGCGTCCGGTACGCCTCGCCGCTGCCGGCCGACGAACGCGAGGGCGGGCGGGTGCCCGGCTACGTCAACGTGCCGGCGATCGTGGCCGCGGCCGCCTCGCTGCGGGCGGTCCGGGCCGAGGCCGAACAGGAGAACGCCCGGCTGCACGCCCTGGTGGAGCGGATCCGGACCCGGGTGCCGCAGCTGGTGCCCGAGGTCGAGGTGGTCGGCGACCCGGTGCGGCGGCTGCCGCACATCGTCACCTTCTCCTGCCTGTACGTGGACGGCGAGGTGCTGCTGACCGAGCTGGACCGGGCCGGCTTCGCGGTCTCCTCCGGCTCCTCCTGCACGTCCTCCACGCTGACGCCGAGCCATGTGCTGGCCGCGATGGGGGTGCTCACCGAGGGCAACGTCCGGGTCTCCCTCCCGTACGGGACGGATCCGGCGGACGTGGAGCGCTTCCTGACCGTGCTGCCGGAGCTGGTCGCGGGCGTCCGGGCGCCGCTCGGGCTGGACCTGCCGGCGCCGGGGGTGAGGACGGAGACCCCGCCCCGAGCCGAAGGGCGCGCCGGTGCCGAAAGCGATGAGCGACAAGCGACCGACGAAGGAGGGAGTGCCGGAGCGAAGAGCGTCGGCGCCGGGTTGGAGCGCCCGGAGGCGAGCGGGCGAGTCACAGTCATCGACGCGCTGGGCAAGCGGTGTCCGCTGCCGGTGATCGAGCTGGCGAAGCGGATCGGCGAGGTGGCGCCGGGCGGGACGGTCGCCGTGCTCTCGGACGACGAGGCGGCCCGGCTGGACATCCCGGCCTGGTGCGGGATGCGCGACCAGGAGTACCTGGGCGAGGCCCCGGCCGCCGACTTCGGCGGCGACCGGGGCTCGGCCTACCTGGTGCGGCGGACTACTTGACCAGGTGCGCGCGGATCTCGGCGGCGGCCTCGGCGCCGTAGGCACCCTCGAAGCGCTTCAGGAAGGCGGACGGGCGCAGCTCGTACTCCTGGGTGCCGACGGTCTCGATCACCAGGGTGGCGAGCATGCAGCCGAGCTGGGCGGCCCGCTCCAGTTCGAGGTCCCAGGACAGACCGGCCAGGAAGCCGGCCCGGAAGGCGTCGCCGACACCGGTCGGGTCGACCTTCGCCTCCTCGGGGGCGCAGCCGACCACGATCGGCGCCTCGCCCTTGCGGTCGATCCGGACGCCCTTGCTGCCGAGGGTGGTGATCCGGGTGCCGACCCGGGCGAGCAGCTCGTCGGCGTCCCAGCCGGTCTTGGTCTCGATCAGCGCGGCCTCGTACTCGTTGGTGAACAGGTACGCGGCGCCGTCGACGATCTCGCGGATGTCCTCGCCCTCCAGGCGGGCCAGCTGCTGGGAGGGGTCGGCGGCGAAGGCGTAGCCGCGGGTGCGGCACTCCTGGGTGTGGCGGACCATGCCCTGCGGGTCGTCGGCGCCGATCAGGACGAGGTCCAGGCCGCCGACGCGGTCGGCGATCGGCTTCAGCTCGATGTTGCGGGCCTCGGCCATGGCCCCGGTGTAGAACGAGGCGATCTGGTTGTGGTCCTCGTCCGTGGTGCACATGAAGCGGGCGGTGTGCCGGGTCTCGGAGATGTGGACGGAGTTGCAGTCCACGTTGTTGCGCTCCAGCCAGCTGCGGTACTCGGCGAAGTCCGCACCGGCCGCGCCGACCAGGATCGGGCGGAGCCCGAGCACACCCATGCCGAACGCGATGTTCGGCGCGACGCCGCCGCGGCGGATGTCCAGGGTGTCGACCAGGAAGGACAGCGACACGGTGTGCAGCTGCTCGGCGACGAGCTGGTCGGCGAACCGACCGGGGAACGTCATCAGGTGGTCGGTGGCGATCGAGCCGGCGACGGCGATACGCACGGGAGGTCTCCTCAGGATGGCGGCAGGGCCACGGGGCAAGCACGGATGAACCCATTCACGGTACCGGGCCCGGGGCGTCCGGCAGCAAGAGTGCCGCAATCGGGCGCGGGCCCGGGGCCGATGTGGCACCCCTGACCGTCGAACGTGTACTACCTCCGGGTAGCACTGGTGGGCCGGCGGACCTGACCCTAGGGTCGGCCGCAGGGGCGCCGCCCGTAGCCCGGCGGGCCCCTCGTCGACGGCCGTGGCAGTGCCGCCGCGGCCCCTGGATCGGAGCGATGCCCGATGATGCCCAAGTACTCCCCGCTGCCCGCCCTCCGGGCCGACGCGGACGGCGAGACGCTCGACGCACTGGTCAGCTCCTCCCGGCGGCTGCGCCGGTTCTGGCCGCTGCTGGCGGCCGGGCCGGAGCCGAGCGCCCCGGCGCACGCGGGCTTCCGGGTGCCGTCCGGTGCGCAGCGGGTGGTCGCCGGGATGGCCGAGTACGGCCTCTGAGCCGGTCGACCGGACTCGTTGACCGGACTCCGGAAGCCGACGATGCGGACGCCCGGCCCGGTCGCGCCGGGTCGGGCGGAACCGGATCCGTCCGGGCCACGTCACATCCGCGCGGAGCGGCCGAGGAGGCGGCGCCGTTGAGCCCTCGGGAGGATGTGCAGATGGATCTGGAGACGATGCCCCGGCGTGGTCGGCGCGCGGTGGCCCTGGCGGGCCTGGTGCTGGCGGCGGTGGTCACGGTGGCCGGGTGCGACGGGGACGGCAAGGCGGCCTCGGACTCGGCGAAGGCCGGTGCGACGGCCACGGCGACCGCGTCCGCGACGCCCTCCCCGGAGGCCCCGACGGCGTCCGGTACGCCGACCGGTAGCTCGTCCGCGAGCCCGACGGCCGACCCGACGGCGGGCGCGTCCACCGCGCCGGACCAGCCGGGCACGGCGCCGAAGCCGACCCTCTCCTCCCCCGCGACGGTGCCACCGGCCCCGAGGCAGCCCCCGGCCTCGCCGCCGGCCACTCCCCCGGGCAACGGGATCGCGGTCGGCGAGCCCGACCCGAACGGGGTCGGGGCGCGCCCGGCCGTCACCTACCGGGTGGACGGCAGCAACAAGCTGACCGTGTACTTCTACGGCGGGGTCTGCCAGAAGTACGCCCTGAAGGCGGACGAGTCGCACGCCGGCCGGGTGGACGTCCGGATCGTGGTCGCGGAGCCGGTCCAGCCCGGGCAGGTCTGCACCGCGCTGGCCAAGCGGCAGACGGTGACCGCCGACCTGCGCCAGCCGCTGGCCGGGCGGACGGTGACCGACCAGTCCAACGGCCAGGAGGTGCCGCTGGAGGGCGACCCGCACATGGGCCCGGACCCGGTCACCCCGGACGTCGCCGGCCGGTAGCCGGCGTGGGCGAGCGCTCGCAGAAACGTGAAGGCGGCCCCGGGAAGCTCCCGGGGCCGCCTTCACGTGTGTCCGGCGTCGGACTTAGCTGAACGAGTCGCCGCAGGCGCAGGAGCCGGTGGCGTTCGGGTTGTCGATCGTGAAGCCCTGCTTCTCGATGGTGTCGACGAAGTCGACGGTGGCGCCGCCCAGGTACGGGGCGCTCATGCGGTCGGTGACGACCTTCACCCCGCCGAAGTCCTTGGTCACGTCGCCGTCGATGAAGCGCTCGTCGAAGAAGAGCTGGTAACGCAGGCCGGAGCAGCCACCGGGCTGGACCTGAACGCGCAGCGCGAGGTCCTCGCGGCCCTCCTGCTCCAACAGGGCCTTGACCTTGGCCGCGGCGGCATCGGTGAGGATGATGCCACTCTCGACAGTGGTCTCGTCCTGGACGGTCATCTGCTTTCTCCCGGTCTTGACGACGGTCTGCCGCCAGTGCCAACCAACGGCCGCCCGGTTTCGATTCCCGAACGGCGATGGTTTTCCGTGGCCTCTCGGCGGCGGATATTCCGTGGGCCGGGTGTGTACCCGCGTCCCCTACGCTTCCATGCTCGCACAACCCGGGACGAGAGGTCACCGTCCGAGCTGCGGATCCGCGCGAAGCGGCCCCGCGGCGACCCGCCGGACGCCAGGATGGTGGCCATGATCCTGCGCCAGGTCAGGGACACGGTCGCCGACGCGGAGGCCGTCCAGGAGATCTCGCTCGCCTCGTTCGCCGACCCGGCCGCGCCCGCCCGGGCCGCCGTACCGACGCCGCTCCAGCTGGCCCGGACCAGGCACCTGGCGCGCACCGACCCGCAGGGCTGCTGGCTGGCGGAGCGCGACGGCGAGCCGGTCGGCGCGGTGCTGTCGATGCGCCGGGAGGGCCTGTGGGCGGCCTCGCTGTTCGTGGTCCGCCCGCAGGCGCAGGGCAAGGGCGTCGGGCGGCTGCTGCTGGAGCGGGCGGCCGCGTACGGGCGGGGCTGCCTGCGCGGGATGGTCTGCGCCTCGGCCTCCCCGGCGGCGGCCCGTCGCTACCGGCTGGCCGGGTTCACCCTGCACCCGGCGATGCGGCTGACCGGCCGGGTGGACCGGGCCGGGCTGCTCGACCCCGGGGACATCCCGGTGCACCGGGGCAACGCCACCCACCGGCACCTGCTGGACTCGGTGGACCGGCGGCTGCGCGGCTCGGCGCACGGCCCGGACCACGAGCTGATGCTCGGCCACTTCGAGGAGCTGCTGATCGCCGACGCCCTGGCGGGCAGCGGCTACTGCTACCGGGACGGCGGCGGGGTGAAGCTGCTGGCGGCCACCAGCAAGCGGATCGCGGCCCGGCTGCTGCGGGAGGCGCTGGCCCGGGTGCCGGACGGGGAGCCGGCGCGGGTGGAGTTCCTGACCGCCGAGCAGGAGTGGGCGCTGGACGTCGGCCTGGAGGTGGGGCTGACCCCGCAGGTCCACGGCTTCGTCGGCCTGCACGGGATGCGGCCGCCGACGCCGTACCTGCCGAGCGGGGCGTTCCTGTGACGCACGCCCTGTGACGTTTCCCATGACGCACGACGGCCCCACCGGGCGGGCTGGTGGGGCCGTCTCAGCGCCTCGGGCGTCGATCACGCCATGGTGTCGAGGATTTCCTTAACCATCTCCATGGTGGTGCCGGGGTGGAGGAAGGCGAAGCGGGCGACCGTCTCGCCGTCCCAGCCGGTCGGGGTGACGAAGCCGATCTGGTCCGCGAGCAGCTGCTGCGACCAGCGGTAGTAGTCGTCGTTGGTCCAGCCGGTGCGCTTGAAGCAGACCGCCGAGAGCTGCGGGTCGAACAGCAGCTCCAGGTGCCCGGTCTCGCGGATCAGCTGGGCGGTGTCCTGGGCGAGCTTGAGGCCGGTCTCGATGGCGTCGGTGTAGGCCTGGGTGCCGTGGACGGCCAGCGAGAACCAGAGCGGCAGGCCGCGGGCCCGGCGGGTCAGGTGGTAGGCGTAGTCAGTGGGGTTCCACTCGTCGCCCTCGGTGTGCAGGACGTCGAGGTAAGAGGCGTCCTGGGTGTGCACGGCGCGGGCGAGCTGCGGGTTGCGGTAGATCAGCGCGGCGCAGTCGAACGGGGCGAACAGCCACTTGTGCGGGTCGACGACGAAGGAGTCGGCGTGCTCGATGCCGTTGTAGCGGGCGCGCACCGAGGGGGCGAACAGGCCCGCACCGCCGTAGGCGCCGTCCACGTGGAACCACAGGTCGCGCTCGCGGGCGACCTCGGACAGGCCCTGGAGGTCGTCGACGATGCCCTCGTTGGTGGTGCCGGCGGTGCCGACCACGGCGATGACCGTCTCGGGGTTCGGGTCGGCGGCCAGCGCGGCGCGCAGCGCCTCGCCGGTGAACCGCCGGTTGACGGTCGGGACCTTGAAGGCCTCGACGCCGATGATGTTGAAGGTGTTCTTGACCGAGGAGTGCACCTGGTCGGCGACGGCTATCCGCAGGCGCGCCTCCGGGCCGACGCCGAGCTTGCGGCGGGCGGTGTCACGGGCCACCACCAGGGCGGAGAGGTTGCCGGCCGAGCCGCCGGAGACGAAGCAGCCGCCGGCCGTCTCGGGCAGGCCGGCCCGGTCGGCGATCAGGCGCAGCACCTGGTTCTCGGCGGCGATCGCGCCGGCCGCCTCCAGCCAGGAGATGCCCTGGAGGGACGCGCAGGAGACCACCATGTCGAACAGCAGCGCGGCCTTGGTGGGGGCGCAGGGGATGAACGACAGGTAGCGCGGGCTGTCGGCGGAGATCACCGCGCGGGAGAGCTCGTGGTCGTAGAGCTTGAGCACGTCGGCGGGGTCGTTGCCGTCCGGGTTCAGCAGGCCGGCCAGCTGGGCGCGCAGGTGCTCGCCGTCACCGGGGTGGTCGAGCGGGACGGGGTCGTACTGCAGCCGCTCGCGCATGTAGTCGAAAACCAGGTCGACCAGTTCGCTGTCGGGCCGGTGCATGCGGTCGGGGGCTGCGGACACGGCTGTCCCTCTCGGCTGTGGGGTGTCGGGGGATGTCCGGTCGGCGGGGCGGTTCACCGCGTTGGCCGGACGTGATCAGCGTAGGCAGCGGGAGGGCTCCGCCGCGCGTCGGAACGCGGCTGGTCAGGCAGGATTCGAGCGTCTTCGGGCGGGTGCGCGCAGGATTCCTGCGTGGGCCGTTCGGGTCGGTGCCGAGGCTCTCAGCCGATCAGCTGGGAGAGCACGACGGAGGAGCGGCTGCGCTGGACGCCGGGCTCGCGGCGGATCCGCTCGATGACGGCCTCCAGGTGGCGCATGTCGGCGGCCCGCAGGTGGACCAGGGCGTCCGGGTCGCCGGTGACCGTCCAGGCGGCCACCACCTCGGGGAACTGGCGCAGGCTGGCGAGGATCTCCTCGGGGGCGGTCCGCTCGCGGCAGTAGACCTCGACGAAGGCCTCGGTCTGCCAGCCGAGCACCGCCGGGTCGAGCACCACGGTGAAGCCGCGCACCACGCCGCGCGCCCGCAGCCGGTCGATCCGGCGGCGGACGGCGGTGGCGGAGAGGTTCACCTGGAGGCCGATCTCGGCGTACGAGGCGCGGCCGTCACTGCCGAGCCGGGCGAGGAGGAGCCGGTCGGTCTCGTCCAGGTCGGCCCCGACCACCTCGTGCGCTCGGCTGCTGCTCATCGGTGCGGGGCTCCACGGGTCGTACGGGATCGGCGGGCGGCTGGTCGGCTGGTCGGCCGCCGCAGAAACGGTTCGCCACCATTCTGGCGGATGACAGGTGCCAGTCCACCGCTGGCAGATGACGCCCAGCGGTCGGATATCGGTCCACCGGACATCAGTCGACCAGGAGGACGATCTTGCCCCGGGTGCGGCCCTCGGCGCTGAGCGCCTGGGCGGAGGCGGCCTGGGCCAGCGGGAAGGTGGAGGCGACGGTGACGGTCAGCCGGCCGTCGTCGGCGAGCGCGGCCAGCTCGGCCAGGCCGGCCGCGTCCGGGCGGACCCAGACGTAGTGGCCGCCGAGGGCCTTCACCCCGAAGTCGGCGGTCGAGGCGATCCGGCCCGGGTCGGCCACCAGGCCCGCCGAGACCTGGACGGCGCCCCCGCCGACCAGGTCGAGGGCCGCGTCCACGCCGTCCGGGGCGAGCGCGCGGACCCGGTCGGCCAGGCCCTCGCCGTACCGGACCGGCTCCGCGCCGAGGCCGCGCAGGTAGTCGTGGTTGCGATCGCCCGCGGTGCCGATCACCCGGGCACCGACGGCCCGGGCCAGCTGGACGGCCAGGTGGCCGACCCCGCCGGCGGCCGCGTGCACCAGCAGGGTCTCCCCCGCCGCCAGCCGCAGCGCCTTCAGGCTCTGGAGAGCGGTGAGCCCGGCCAGTGGCAGGCCGCCGGCCTGCGCCCAGTCCAGCGCGGCCGGCTTGCGGGCGAGGGTGCGCACCGGGGCGGCCACCAGCTCGGCGTAGGTGCCGTGCTCGACGGCGTCCTTGCGGACGTAGCCGTACACCTCGTCGCCCGGCGCGAACTCGGTGACGCCGCCGCCGACCGCGCGGACCACCCCGGCCGCGTCCCAGCCCATGACCAGCGGGAAGTGCGCGTCCAGGAGGCCGTCCAGGGCGCCCTCGCGGACCCTCCAGTCCACCGGGTTCACCCCGGCCGCCCGAACCTGCACCAGGACCGAGTCCGGCCCGACCTTCGGGTCCGGCAGGTCGGTGTACTCGACCACCTCGGGGCCGCCGTAGCGGTTGATCACGATTGCCTTCATGACCCCGAGCCATACCCCGGACGGGCCGGATATCGATTCGGACACCCCCGACTGGGCCAAATCGGGCATTCGGCTCCGCCGAGGGATCCGATTCGGCGAGCGGTTCTCGTCACATCGACAGGATGGCCATCGTCACTCTGACGCTAACCGGTTATCATAGATAGTGTCAGATAGACGAAAAGGCTTCACCGCTTGATCGGCCGCACAGAAGGGCACCCGCCCGTGACCACCACCATCACCGAGACCCACGGCGTCGACCCCACTCCGACGCCGCTCGCTCTGCTGCTGCTCGGCCGTGAGGCCGACCCGAACAGCGAGCGCGGAGTCGAGTGCCCCGGCGACCTCCCCCCGGCCTCGGACCCGAACCTCGTCGAGCGCGCCCGCGCGGCCAAGGCCGCGCTCGGCGACCGCGTCTTCATCCTCGGCCACCACTACCAGCGCGACGAGGTGATCGAGTTCGCCGACGTCACCGGCGACTCCTTCAAGCTCGCCCGGGACGCCGCCGCCCGTCCGGAGGCCGAGTACATCGTCTTCTGCGGCGTGCACTTCATGGCCGAGTCCGCGGACATCCTCACCACCGACGCCCAGCAGGTCGTCCTGCCGGACCTCGCGGCCGGCTGCTCGATGGCCGACATGGCCACCGCCGAACAGGTCGCCGAGTGCTGGGACGTGCTGACCGACGCCGGCATAGCCGATGTGACCGTCCCGGTCTCGTACATGAACTCCTCCGCCGACATCAAGGCCTTCACCGGCAAGCACGGCGGCACCATCTGCACCTCCTCCAACGCCAAGCGCGCCCTGGAGTGGGCCTTCGAGCAGGGCCAGAAGGTGCTGTTCCTGCCCGACCAGCACCTCGGCCGCAACACCGCGGTGCGCGAGATGGGCTTCTCGCTGGACGACTGCGTCCTGTACAACCCGCACAAGCCGAACGGCGGGCTGACCGCCGAGGAGCTGCGCAACGCCAAGATGATCCTCTGGCGCGGCCACTGCTCGGTGCACGGCCGGTTCAGCCTGGACTCGGTGAACGACGTCCGCGAGCGGATCCCCGGCGTCACCGTCCTGGTGCACCCCGAGTGCAGGCACGAGGTCGTCGCGGCCGCCGACCTGGTCGGCTCGACCGAGTACATCATCAAGGCGCTGGACGCCGCCGAGCCCGGCTCCAAGTGGGCCATCGGCACCGAGCTGAACCTGGTCCGCCGCCTGGCCAAGGCCCACCCGGACAAGGAGATCGTCTTCCTGGACCGGACGGTCTGCTTCTGCTCGACCATGAACCGGATCGACCTGCCGCACCTGGTCTGGGCGCTGGAGTCGCTGGTCGAGGGCCGGGTGCCGAACGTGATCACCGTCGACCCGGAGACCGAGAAGTACGCCAAGGCCGCGCTCGACCGGATGCTCGCCCTGCCGTAACGCCGGCCGCGCGCAGCGCACGACGAAGGGCGGGCCCCCTCCTGGTGGGAGGGGGCCCGCCCTTTCGTCTGGCACCGGCCGGAACGGCTG
This sequence comes from Kitasatospora sp. NPDC097643, assembly GCF_040302625.1. Taxonomy (NCBI): domain Bacteria; kingdom Bacillati; phylum Actinomycetota; class Actinomycetes; order Kitasatosporales; family Streptomycetaceae; genus Kitasatospora; species Kitasatospora sp. NPDC097643. The sequence continues at coordinate 67,754 of NZ_JBEOSA010000020.1, forward strand.
CTCCTACTCGGGGTAGCCCGGGATCACGCCCTCGCCGTCGGCCATCAGCAGCTCGCGGACCTCGTCGATCGTCGCCTCCGCGCTCGGCAGGATCAGATCGGACGGCTCCAGCGAATCCAGCGGCACCGGGGTGCCGTACTGCTTCACCGCGTCCAGCAGCTTGCCGTAGGCCAGGCGGAAGAGCTCCTCGTCCCCCGAGTCCACTGCGGTGACGAGCTCGGCGTCGAGCTCGTTGAGCAGGTTCACGTGGTCGTCCCCGACCTCGAACTGCCCCTCACCCATGACCCTCATGATCATGCCGTGCGTCTCCCTGGTTCGTGGGGTCGAGCTCAGATCACTTGTTGTAGTTGATGCGCGGGGTGTCCTGCTGCGGCTGGGCGTCCTGCGGCTTGCCCTGCTCGATCGCGGCCGGACCGGCCGACGGACCACCGGACAGCTCGGCCTTCATCCGGGCCAGCTCCAGCTCGACGTCGGACCCGCCGGCGACCCGCTCCAGCTCCGCCTCGATGTCGTCCTTGCGGCCGAGACCGCTGGCGTCGTCGAGCGCACCGGAGGCCAGCAGCTCGTCGATCGCACCGGCCCGGGCCTGCATCTGGGCGGTCTTGTCCTCGGCACGCTGGATGGCCAGGCCGACGTCGCCCATCTCCTCCGAGATGCCGGAGAAGGACTCGGCGATGCGGGTCTGCGCCTGGGCGGCGGTGTACGTCGCCTTGATGGTCTCCTTCTTCGTGCGGAAGGCGTCCACCTTGGCCTGGAGCCGCTGGGAGGCGAGCGTGAGCTTCTCCTCCTCGGCCTGGAGCTGCTGGTACTGCGTCTCCAGGTCGGTGATCTGCGACTGCATGTTGGCCTTGCGGGTCAGGGCCTCGCGGGCGAGGTCCTCACGGCCCAGGGACAGCGCCTTGCGGCCCTGGTCCTCGTACTTCGCGGACTGCTGCTGGAGCTGGGTCAGCTGGAGTTCCAGGCGCTTGCGCGAGGTCGCGACGTCCGCGACACCACGCCGTACCTTCTGCAGCAGTTCGAGCTGCTTCTGGTAGGAGTAGTCAAGCGTCTCACGCGGATCCTCCGCCCGGTCCAAGGCCTTGTTCGCCTTGGAGCGGAAGATCAGCCCCATACGCTTCATGATTCCGTCGCTCATGGGCCTCGGGTGCCCCCTTCTCCGGCCTGCGGTCTCTATCTCGTTACCAGACACGACGAGTGTATGTGCAGCGAGCCCGTCGCCGCAGTGCACCTGCCTGCAACAAGACTGCTACAGCGTCCAGTGGCGGTTCCTCATCCCCGGGGTGGATCCGCTTCTCATCCCCCCCATCCTCCATCCGACTGATCCCCTACGGGAAGGCCCCGGGAAACCCCGGCCCGGCCTCGACCTCGCGGATCGATATGCGTTTGGGTCCGAGGGGGCCCCGAGAAGCACCGCCGCACCCCGTACGCTGGTGGTGTGTTCCGACGCCGTTCAGATGATGCCGCTGCCTCCGCCGCCGTGCTGGAGCAGGACGAGACGACCCAGGCCCGCCACCCGCAGGCCAAGAAGGGCCGCCCCACCCCCAAGCGCAGTGAGGCCGAGGCCAACCGGCGTACCCGGGTGACGGTGCCCAAGGACCGCAAGGAGGCCTCCCGACAGGCGCGCGACCGCATGCGGGCCGAGCGCGAGAAGCAGCGCACCGCGCTGCTGGAGGGCGACGAGCGCCACCTGCCGGCCCGTGACAAGGGCCCGGTGCGCAAGTTCACCCGTGACTACGTGGACGCCCGCTGGTCGCTCGCCGAGTTCTTCCTCCCGGCCGCCGTGGTCATCCTGGTGCTCAGCATCGTCAAGGTGCCGACCCTCCAGCTGCTGTCCACCGTGCTGTTCCTGCTGTTCTTCGTGCTGGTCATCCTCGACTTCGTCCGCCTCGGCTTCGGCCTGCGCAAGTCGCTCGCCGAGCGCTTCGCCGGCCAGAACACCCGCGGCGCGGTCGCCTACGGCCTGATGCGCATCCTGCAGATGCGCCGGCTGCGACTGCCCAAGCCGCAGGTGGGGCGCGGGGAGAAGCCCTGACCGCCGAACCGGTCGACTCCGGCTGGGCCCCGCCGTCCTGGGAGGGGCCCGGCCTGTACGCGCTCCCCGGCCAGGGCGACGGCGGCCACGACCGCATCGGTCACGACCGCGCCGCCCAGGAGCGCACCGGCCAGGAGCGTCGGCTGCCCTCGCGCAGCGGCTCCTTCGCCGGCGGCACCGGCGCCTGGCTGGAACGGCTCGGCGGACTGCGCAACTTCGTCCGCCAGGAGCTGGTCGCCAAGCAGCTCGCCGAACAGCTGACCGGCCGCACCGCCCAGCGCGTCCTCGACGTCGGCTGCGGCCAGGGCACCCAGGCGCTGCGCCTGGCCCGGGCCGGCCACTACGTCACCGGCATCGACTCCGACCCGGTCGCACTCAGCGTCGCCCAGGGGGCGCTCGCCGAGGAACCGCCCGAGGTCCGCGGCCGGGTGCAGCTGCTCAGCGGCGACGCCCACCAGTGCGGGCGCTGGTTCGGCCCGCGCAGCTTCGACGTGCTGCTCTGCCACGGCGTCCTGATGTACCTGCCCGACCCGGACCCGATGATCGCCTCGCTGGCCCGGCTGCTCGCCTCCGGCGGACTGCTCTCGCTGCTCGTCCGCAACCGCGACGCGCTCGCCCTGCGGCCCGCCGCCGCCGGGGACTGGCGGGCCGCCCTGCACGCTTTCGAGAGCGACCGGTACTACAACCGGCTCGGGCTGGCCGCCCGCGCCGACCGGCTCGCCGACCTCTCCGTCACCCTCTCCGAGGTGTCCGTACCGCTGAAGCACTGGTACGGCGTGCGGGTCTTCACCGACAACGCGCCGGACGACGCGGCCCCGCCGGTGGACGGGCGGCAGCTGGCCCAGCTGCTGGAGGCGGAGGACCGGGCCGGCCGGACCGACCCGTACCGGCAGGTCGCCGCGCTGCTGCACGTGATCGGCGCCAAGTAGCGGCCGAGAGCGGCCCGGTCAGCCCTCGTGCAGGCTCATCGAGTAGACGACCCGGTCGTCCTCCAGCAGGACCGCGGTGTCGATGCCGTCCTCGGCCAGCTGCTTCCAGGTCTCGCCGATCCACGTCTCGGCGTCGCCCTGACCGGGAAACTCCTCCTGGCCGCCGTCCGGCGCCACCACGGTGCCGTCCGCCTTCTCGTACCGCCACGTCCAGACCATGCCCGGCTCCTCCCACTGACGACGCTGCCGGTGTGCTGCGCCGCACCTTAGCCTGCCCGGCCCGATCTTCCGTATGCCTGGTCCGGCAGGATGGGCGGCATGGCGACCCACCACGAACTCCCCCGCACGCTGCTGCTCGGCGGCGCGCGCTCCGGCAAGTCCACCCGGGCCGAGCAGTTGCTCGCCCGGTACGACGACGTGCTGTACGTGGCCACCGGCGGCACCCGGGACGGCGACGCCGAGTGGGCCCAGCGGGTCGAGCTGCACCGCGAGCGGCGGCCCGCGAGCTGGCGCACCGCCGAGACCTGCGACCTGGAGGCCGTGCTCGCCGACCCGGCCGACCCGGCGCCGGTGCTGATCGACTGTCTGGCGCTGTGGCTGACCGCCGTGATGGACGAGTGCGGCGCCTGGGACGACGCGGTCTGGGCCGACGGCGGGGAGGCCGCCGTCCAGCGGCGCTGCGCGGCGCTCGCCCGGGCCTGGGCCGCCACCGGACGGACCGTCGTCGCGGTGAGCAACGAGGTCGGCATGGGGGTCGTCCCGGCCACCGCCGCCGGGCGCCGCTTCCGGGACACCCTCGGGCGGCTGAACATGGCCGTGGCGGACGCCTCGGAGCGCGTGCTGCTGGTGGTGGCGGGTCAGGTGCTGACGGTCAAGTGCTGACGGTCAAGGCAGCTGCGGGCTGAACACCCTTGGCGTGTAGCCTTCCGAGCGATGGACACGACCGTGGATCTCGATACGTTCTCCTCGCTCGTCGAGCGCCCCGACGACAGCGCCCGGCGGGCCGCCGAGGAACGCTGGCAGGCGGCCGACCGGCCGCGCGGCGGGCTCGGCCGGCTGGAGGAGCTGGGCAGCTGGCTGTCGTCGGTGCAGGGGCGCTCCCCGGTGCGGCCGGTGACGGCCCCCAAGGTGCTGCTGTTCGCCGCCGACCACGGTGTCGCGGCGCTCGGGGTGTCCCGGCAGCCGGCCGAGGGCGGCACCGCGGCCCGGGTCCGCGCCGTCCTGGACGGCAGCGCTCCGGTCGCCCGGCTGGCCGCGCGCTACGGCGCCGAGGTGCGGGTCGTCGACGTCGCGGTCGACACCGACCCGGCCGACTTCCCGGACGAGGTCGTCGCCCACCGGATCCGGCGCGGCTCCGGCCGCATCGACGTCGAGGACGCCCTGACGGCGGAGGAGACCGCGCGGGCCTTCCGGGCCGGCATGGCCATCGCCGACGAGGAGGCCGACGCCGGCACGGACGTGGTGCTGCTCGGCGACCTCGGGGTCGGCTCGACCACGGTGGCCGCGGTGCTGGTCGGCGCGCTGTGCGGGACGGACGCGGCCGCGGTGACCGGGCGCGGCTCGGGCATCGACGACCGGGTGTGGATGGTCAAGTGCGCGACCATCCGGGACGCGCTGCGGCGGGCCCGGCCGGTGCTCGGCGACCAGCTCGCGCTGCTCGGCGCCACCGGCGGCGCGGACTTCGCGGCGATCACCGGCTTCCTGCTCCAGGCCGCCGCCCGCCGGCTGCCGGTGGTGCTGGACGGCGTGGTCTCGGCGGCCTGCGCCCTGGTCGCGCAGCGGATCGCGTTCCGGGCGCCGGAGTGGTGGCGGGCCGGGCAGTCCAGCGGCGAGCCCGCCCAGGCGAAGGCGTACGACCGGCTCACCCTGACGCCGTTGCAGGACCAGGGGATCACCATGGGCGAGGGCGTCGGCGCGGTGCTGGCCCTGCCGCTGCTCCAGGCCGCGGGGGACGCGCTCGCGGACGAGGCGCCGAAGCCGTACGTGCCGCCGGCGCCGAAGGAGCCGAAGGAGCAGCCGAAGCTGCCCTCGGCGGCGGATCTGCTGCGGCGGCTGTAGAAGGCTCGCTTCGCTTCCCCGCGCCCGTTCCCGGGCGCGGGGATTTTCGTACGGTCAAGGAGCGGAACGCATGCCGGAGGGGCTTGAGCGGGCCTCGTGGGGTGAGGGGCTGCGCTTCGGGTTCGGGACGCTGTCGGTGGTGCGGGTCCGGGTGGAGCGCTGGGACCGGGCGGCGGCGGCGCGGGCGATGACGGCGGCCCCGGTCGTGGGGCTGGCGCTGGGGAGTGCGGCCGCCGGTGCGGGCGCGCTGGTGGCCTGGCGGGCGGGCGGGCCGCTCGGGGCGGTGACGGCGGTGGCGGTCCTGGCCGCACTCACCCGGGGGTTGCACCTGGACGGCCTGGCGGACGTCGCCGACGGCCTGGGCAGCGGGAAGCCGGCCGAGGACGCGCTGCGCATCATGAAGCAGTCCGACATCGGCCCGTTCGGGGTGCTGACCCTCGTCCTCGTCCTGCTGGCCCAGGTCGCCGCGGTGGCCGGGCAGTTCGGACATTCCACCCTGCGCGGCGCGCTCGCGGTGCTCGCCTCGGCGACGGCCGCGCGGTGCGCGCTCGCCTGGGGCTGCCTGCGCTCGGTGCCGGCCGCCCGGCCGGGCGGGCTCGGGGCGATGGTCGCGGGCACCGTGACGCCGCTCGGGGCGATCGTCGGGACGGCGGCCGCGGCACTCGGCCTGGCCGCGCTCGGACTGCTCGACGGATGGTCAGCACTCCGCCTCCCGGCGTCCGTTGTGCTGGGCCTCGGCTGCGCCCGGCTGCTGCTCGGACGCTGCGTCCGGCGGTTCGACGGGATCACCGGGGACGTGCTCGGCGCGATGGCCGAGACCGCCGCGACCGGCGCGCTGTTCGCCCTGGCATTGCTGTCCTGACACCGGCGGCGCGTGATCCCAGCATGCGGACTACCATGCGGGGAGCACCGCAGCCCTGCACCGTGGCAGGTCCTGCCCGCCCGGCGCCCACCGCGGAGCCGGGGCCTCTGGTGTGCGCGCCGCGACCGCGGGCGCGTGTGCCAGGGGGCCCGGACCCGGAGACGCCGGCGGACCGGCCTGCCACGGCGGGCTGCGCCGGTGCGGCAGCTCGCCGCGACCGGCCGTGGACCGCGAAAGAACAGGACGCATTACGTGACTGCATTGTCTGTGAGCACCTCCTCCGCCGCCTCGCTGCGCGCGGACGCCCTGGTGATCGGTGTCGCGAAGGGCCCCAAGGGCATCGTGCTGGCCCCCGGCGCCGAGGCCGTGAACGAGGCGTTCGACGGCAAGCTGGCCGAGGTCCTCGGCACCCTGGGCGCGACCGGCGCCGAGGGCGAGACCGTCAAGGTGCCCTCCCCCGCCGGCCTGAAGGCCGCGTTCGTGCTGGCGGTCGGCCTCGGCGAGACCGCCGACGCCGGCTACGGGCTGGAGGCGCTGCGCCGCGCCGCCGGTGTCGCCGCCCGCGTGCTGGCCGGCACCAAGAAGGCCGCGCTGGCCCTGCCGGCCGAGTCCGCGGAGGAGGTCGAGGCGGTCGCGCTGGGCGGCCTGCTCGGCTCGTACGCCTTCGGTACGTACAAGGGCAACGGCAACGGCAAGGAGCCGGTCGGCGAGCTGCTCGTGCTGACCGCCCGCAAGGGCAGCAAGGACGCCAAGGCCGCCGTGGAGCGCGCCGTGGTGATCGGCGAGGAGATGAACCGGGCCCGCGACCTGGTCAACACCGCCCCGAACGACCTGAACCCGAAGAGCTTCGCCGCGATCGCCCAGGCGGCCGGCAAGGAGCACGGCCTCAAGGTCGAGGTGCTGGACGAGAAGGCGCTGACCAAGGGCGGCTACGGCGGCCTGCTGGGCGTCGGCGGCGGCTCGGCGAACCCGCCGCGGCTGGTGAAGCTGGCCTACACCCACCCCAAGGCGAAGGTCTCGCTGGCGTTCGTCGGCAAGGGCATCACCTACGACTCGGGCGGCATCTCGCTGAAGCCGGCCGGCCACAACGAGACCATGAAGTGCGACATGGCCGGCGCCGCCGCCGTGTTCGCCGCCGTGGTGGCCGCCAAGCGCCTGGGCCTGGCCGTCAACGTGACCGCCTGGCTGGCCCTGGCCGAGAACATGCCGTCCGGCTCGGCCACCCGCCCGGGCGACGTGCTGCGCATGTACGGCGGCAAGACCGTCGAGGTGCTGAACACCGACGCCGAGGGCCGTCTGGTGCTGGCCGACGCGATCGTGCGGGCCGGCGAGGAGAACCCGGACGTCATCGTCGACGTCGCCACCCTGACCGGCGCCATGGTGCTGGCCCTGGGCAACCGCACCTTCGGTGTGATGTCCAACAACGACGAGCTGCGCGACAGCCTGCACACCATCGCGGGCGAGGCCGGCGAGCAGTCCTGGCCGATGCCGCTGCCGGCCGACCTGCGCAAGGGCATGACCGAGTCGACCATCGCCGACCTGTCCAACATGGGCGAGCGGATGGGCGGCGGCCTGGTGGCCGGTCTGTTCCTGAAGGAGTTCGTGACCGAGGGCACCGACTGGGCCCACATCGACATCGCCGGCCCGGCCTTCCACGAGGGCGCGCCGTACGGCTACACCCCGAAGGGCGGCACCGCGACCTCGGTGCGCACCCTGATCCGCTACGCGGAGAAGACGGCGGAGAACGGCAAGGCCTGATCCACCTCCCGTACGGGGGCCCGGCGCGCGTGCGCCGGGCCCCCGTCGGCATTCCGACCGCGGTTACCTGCGAGTAGGGCGAAGTTCCAGCTCGCACCCCTGTTCGCTGCGGGCGAAACTTTGTTCCACACTGCGGAAGAGGCCGCTGCCGGAGCCTCCCGCGCCGCCCGCCCGGCGGCTGTCAACACCGCTTTGAGCTGCGATGATGCCCTTCCGTCGGAGGTCTACCCGCCCCGGTGACCACCCTGTGGGACACCCCTGGAGTGGACCCGGACATCAGCCGCCGCGAACAAGTGCGAAGATGTATTTCCGGCACGACTGGGCGCCCCACAAAGGCTTCCGACCCACCGGACCGCGACCGGCCCGGCGATCCACACCCCATTGCATGGAGGACGTGACGTGGCGAACGACGCCAGCACCGTTTTCGACGTAGTCATTCTCGGAGGCGGAAGCGGCGGTTACGCCGCGGCGCTCCGCGCCGCTCAGCTGGGTCTGAGCGTTGCCCTGGTCGAGAAGGGTGAGCTGGGCGGCACCTGCCTGCACCGCGGCTGCATCCCGACCAAGGCGCTGCTGCACGCGGCCGAGATCGCCGACGAGACGAAGGAGGCCGCCGAGTTCGGCGTGCTGGCCACCTTCCAGGGCATCGACATCAACGGCGTCCACAAGTACAAGGACGACGTCATCGCCGGCCTGTACAAGGGCCTCCAGGGCCTGGTCGCGTCCCGCAAGGTCACCTTCATCCAGGGCGAGGGCAAGCTCTCCTCGCAGACCTCCATCGATGTCAACGGCCAGCGCATCGAAGGCCGCCACATCATCCTGGCCACCGGTTCCGTGCCGCGTTCGATTCCGGGCCTGGAGATCGACGGCAACCGCGTGATCTCCTCCGACCACGCCCTCAAGCTCGACCGCATCCCGAAGTCGGCCGTCATCCTCGGCGGCGGCGTGATCGGCGTCGAGTTCGCCTCGGTCTGGAAGTCCTTCGGCGTCGAGGTCACCATCGTCGAGGCGCTGCCGCACCTCGTCCCGCTGGAGGACGAGAACTCCTCCAAGCTGCTGGAGCGCGCGTTCCGCAAGCGCGGCATCAAGTTCGAGCTGAAGGCCCGCTTCTCGGGCGTCGAGTACACCGAGACCGGTGTCCGCGTCTCCACCGAGAACGGCAAGCAGATCGACGCCGACCTGCTGCTCGTCGCCATCGGCCGCGGCCCGGTCTCGGCCGGCCTCGGCTACGAGGAGAACGGCGTCGCGATGGACCGCGGCTACGTCCTGGTCGACGAGTACATGCGCACCAACGTGCCCACCATCTCCGCCGTCGGCGACCTCGCCCCGACCCTGCAGCTGGCCCACGTCGGCTTCGCCGAGGGCATCCTGGTCGCCGAGCGCCTGGCCGGCCTCAAGCCGGTGCCGATCGACTACGACGGCGTCCCGCGCGTGACCTACTCCAACCCCGAGGTGGCCTCCGTCGGCATCTCCGAGGCCAAGGCCGTCGAGCTGTACGGCAAGGAGAAGGTCGTCACCCTGAAGTACAACCTGGCCGGCAACGGCAAGAGCAAGATCCTGAAGACCGCCGGCGAGATCAAGCTCGTCCAGGTCAAGGACGGCGCCGTGGTCGGCGTCCACATGGTCGGCGCCCGGATGGGCGAGCAGGTCGGCGAGGCCCAGCTGATCTACAACTGGGAGGCCCTGCCGGCCGAGGTCGCGCAGCTCATCCACGCGCACCCGACCCAGTCCGAGGCCCTGGGCGAGGCGCACCTGGCGCTGGCCGGCAAGCCGCTGCACGCGCACGACTGATCGCGCCCCACCCCCTTTTCCAGTACTTCTCCAGTACTTCCCGTACGCAAGACTTGATAGGAGTCGCTGAAACCATGGCGGTCTCAGTAACACTGCCCGCGCTGGGCGAGAGCGTTTCCGAGGGCACCGTCACCCGTTGGCTGAAGGCCGAGGGTGAGCGTGTCGAGGTCGACGAGCCGCTGCTCGAGGTCTCGACCGACAAGGTCGACACCGAGATCCCGGCTCCGGCCTCGGGCATCCTGTCCTCGATCAAGGTCGGCGAGGACGAGACCGTCGAGGTCGGCGCCGAGCTCGCGATCATCGACGACGGCTCCGGTGCGCCGGCCGCCGCGGCCGCCCCGGTCGCCGAGGCCGCGCCCGCCGCCGCCCCGGCCCCGGTTGCCGCTCCGGCCCCGGTCGCCGAGGCTCCGGCCGCTCCGGCTGCCCCGGCTGCCCCGGCCGCCCCGGCCGGCGACGCCACCCCGGTGCTGCTGCCCGCGCTGGGCGAGTCGGTCACCGAGGGCACCGTCACCCGCTGGCTGAAGGCCGAGGGTGAGACGGTCGAGGTCGACGAGCCGCTGCTCGAGGTCTCCACCGACAAGGTCGACACCGAGATCCCGTCGCCGGTCGCCGGTGTCGTGGTGAAGATCCTGGTCGGCGAGGACGAGACCGCCGAGGTCGGCGCCCAGCTCGCGCTGATCGGCGCCCCGGGTGCGGCCGCGGCCGCTCCGGCCCCGGCTGCCGCCCCGGCTCCGGTCGCCGCCCCGGCCCCGGCTGCTCCGGCTCCGGCCCCCGCCGCCCCGGCCGCGCCGGTGGCCCCCGCCGCTCCGGCTGCTCCGGCTCCGGTCGCCGCTGCCCCGGCTCCGGTGGCTCCGGCCGCCCCGGCCCCGGCCCCGGTTGCCGCTCCGGCTCCGGCCGCCCCGGTTGCCCCGGCCGCTCCGGTTGCCGACGCCGGTGACGCCTACGTCACCCCGCTGGTGCGCAAGCTCGCCGCCGAGCACGGCATCGCGCTGTCCTCCGTCACCGGCACCGGTGTCGGCGGCCGCATCCGTAAGCAGGACGTCATCGCCGCCGCGGAGGCCGCCAAGGCCGCTCCGGCCCCGGTTGCCGCCGCCGCCCCGGCCGCCGCGCCGAAGGCCGCCGCCGCGCCGTCCGCCCTGCGCGGTCAGACCGTCAAGATGACCCGCATGCGCAAGGTCATCGGCGACAACATGATGAAGGCCCTGCACGAGCAGGCCCAGCTGACCAGCGTGGTCGAGGTGGACGTCACCAAGATCATGTCGCTGCGCGGCAAGGCCAAGGACTCCTTCCTCGCCCGCGAGGGCGTGAAGCTGTCCCCGATGCCGTTCTTCGTCAAGGCCGCCGCCCAGGCGCTGAAGGCCCACGCGGTCGTCAACGCCCGGATCAACGAGGCCGAGGGCACCATCACCTACTTCGACACCGAGAACATCGGTATCGCGGTGGACTCGGAGAAGGGTCTGATGACCCCGGTCATCAAGGGTGCGGGCGACCTCAACATCGCCGGCATCTCGAAGAAGACCGCCGAGCTGGCCAGCAAGGTCCGCGACAGCAAGATCACCCCGGACGAGCTGTCCGGTGCCACCTTCACCATCAGCAACACCGGCTCGCGCGGTGCGCTGTTCGACACCGTGATCGTGCCGCCGAACCAGGCCGCCATCCTGGGCATCGGCGCCACCGTCAAGCGCCCGGTGGTCATCGAGGCCGACGGCGGCACCGCCATCGGCATCCGTGACATGACCTACCTGTCGCTCTCCTACGACCACCGCCTGGTGGACGGCGCCGACGCCGCCCGCTACCTGGTCGCGGTCAAGGAGATCCTGGAGGCCGGCGAGTTCGAGGTCGAGCTCGGCCTGTAAGGCGTCCAGCCCCCGGCAGCACCTGAGCCCCGCGTCGTCCCCGGACGCCGCGGGGCTCCGCCGTTCCCGCGCGGGGCGGACCTTCGCTTCGTGGTCACCAGCGTTTCGCCGGGTCGTGGCATGCGCGGAGGCGGGGGAACGGGGATGCTGGAGCGGTGATGGACGAGACCGACTTCTGGCAGATGATCGACGAGACCAGGGAGGCCGCCGAGGGCGACCCGGACGAGCAGGCCGACCGGCTGGTGGAACGGCTGGTGCAGCTCACCCCGGACGACGTCATCGACTTCGCCCGGCTCTTCGAGGCCCGCTTCCAGCGCGCCTACCGGTACGACCTGTGGGGCGCGGCCTACCTGCTGCTGGACGGCGCCTCCGACGACACCTTCGACTACTTCCGGTGCTGGCTGATCGGCCAGGGCCGGGAGGTGTTCGAGGGCGGGCTGGCCGAGCCGGACGACCTCGCGGACCTGCTCCCCGAGTTCGACGAGGAGGAGGACGGCGAGGCCGAGGACCTCGGCTACGCAGCCGACGAGGCGTACGAGCAGCTGACCGGCCTGCCGCTGCCCGAGGTGGGCGGCCGGCAGTCCGGGCGGCCGGCCGGGGGCTCGCTGGACTTCGACGACCCGGACGTCATGGCGAAACGCTTCCCCAAGCTCTGGGAGCGCTACGGGGACTGAGCGGGGCTACGGCGCGTCCTGGGGTCCGGTGCGGCGGCAGCAGGTGCCTCAGGTGCTGCTGCCGGTGCCCGCCGTGGTGTCCAGCTTGATGCCGCTGAGGATCTGGTCCACCACCGAGAAGTCCGGTGCGTTCGGGTCGTCGTCCACGCCGCCCTCGAAGACCACGTAGCCGCCCTCCTTGGCCGGCGCGGTGGCCAGCAGGACGTAACCCTGGGAGCCGTCCGAGGTGCGGATGTGCCAGCGCACCGCGTAGGCGGAGACGCCGGCGATGGTGGTGTAGCCGGAGCCGGCGTCGGTGTGCTCGGTGATGCCGGTGAAGACCTTCCCGGCGTAGCCGGGCATCGTGGCCTCGGCGGCGGCCCTGGCGTTGGCGCCCTGGGCGGCCTCCTTCTCGATCGAGAACTGGCCGCGGATGCAGGCGTTGCCGTCCGGGCAGGTGTAGCGGCCGGCGCCGAGGAAGACCGACGAGCGGGTGCCGTTGGTCTGCGCGTCCCAGCCCTCGAAGACCGGGACGGTGATCGCGTGCGCCGGGTCCGGGACGGTGGACTTGACGGACGGGACCGGCTTGGGCGCGGTCGGGGTGGGCGTGGGCGTCGGGGTGGCGGTGCGGCCGGTCGGGCTGGGCGCGGGGTTGACGCTCTGGGTGATGGTGACCGTCGGGTTGGGGGTCGGGTCGGCCTTCGTGTCGTCGCCGCCGCCGCTGAACATGATCCCGGCGATGATGCCGCCCACGGCCAGCACGCCGACCGTGATGCCGATGATCGCGCCGGTCTTCGAGCCGCTCGGCTGCGTTTGCTGCGGGAGGTAGGCCGTCGCGGCGTAGCCGTAGCCGGCGGCCTGGCCCGGGTAGCCGTCCTGGGCGGGGTAGGCCTCCTGGGTGGGGTAGGCCTCCTGGCCCGGGTAGCCGTAGCCGGGGGCCTGGACGCCGCCGGGGTAGCCGTAGCCGGGGGTGTTCGGCGTGCCGCCCGGGTAGCCGTAGCCGGGCTTCTGGGGGCCGGGCTGCCAGCCCTGGGTGGGCGCCTCGGAGAGCTGGGCGGCGCCGCCCTGGAGCGGTCGCACCTCGCTGGTCCAGGCGTTGCCGTCCCACCAGCGCTCGTGACCGGGGGTGCCGTCCGCACCGGGGACCGGGTACCACCCGGGAGGCGTCGAGTTGCTCACGGCCGTACCGTACCCGGCGGGGCGCCGGTCCAGACAGGGCGGGTGTGTCACGACTCTGCACCACCCACCGGGACTGATGCAGCGTCAGATCGCGGTGGGTGGCGGGCCGGTCGGGCGGTCGGTCGTGGCCGCCGGCCGTGGCCGTCAGCCGTGGAGGGTGCGGGCCATCCAGACGTCGTCCACGTACGAGCCGTCGATCAGGAACTCCTCGGCGAGCGAGCCCTCGACCACGAAGCCGCAGGCCTCGTAGAGGCGGCGGGCGGGGGCATTCCAGCCGAGCACCCGCAGGCTGATCTTGCGCGCGCCCTCGGCCCGGGCCGCGTCGCAGGCGGCCTCGACCAGACGCCGGCCGATGCCCCGGCCGCGGACCGTGCCGTCGACGGCCAGGCCCTGGATCTGGCGGACGTGCCGGTTGCTGGCCAGCGGGGTGGCCGGGACCTGACGGACGTAGCCGACGATCCGGCCGTCCAGGACGGCGAGCAGGTACTGCTCCGGGGTGTGCCGCTCGTCGAACACCGCCTTGTCCTCGGTCGGCTGCGGGGAGACGTCGGCCAGCGGGGTCCAGGTGGCGCGCTCCAGGGCGGCGAACTCCCGCTCGTCCTCGGGCCGAGCCGAGCGGATGATCAGATCGTCGTTTTGCATGCGCGACATGCTAATGAGGCGCATGCAAACCGCCCACGGGTTTAAGGGCTGCGAGGATGAGCGCATGCGCATCGCTGTCACGGGTTCCACGGGATTGATCGGTTCGGCGCTCGTCCGCTCGCTGCTGACGGACGGCCACGAGGTGGTCCGGCTGGTCCGGCGCCGCTCCAGGACGGGCCCGCAGCCCGACGGCACCACCGCGATCGGCTGGAACCCGCTGCTGGGCCAGGTGGAGCGGGACGGGCTGGCCGGGGTCGAGGCGGTCGTGCACCTGGCCGGCGCCGGGGTCGGCGACCGCCGCTGGACGGACTCCTACAAGCGGGAGATCCGGGAGAGCCGGGTGCTCGGCACCGAGACGCTGGCCGTCGCGCTGGCCGAGCTCAAGGAGCCGCCCCGGGTACTGGTCAGCGCCTCCGCGGTCGGCTACTACGGGCAGACCGGCGACCGGGTGATCGACGAGGACTCCCCCGCCGGCGAGGACTTCCTGGCCGAGGTCTGCGTGGAGTGGGAGGCCGCCGCACGGCCCGCCGAGCGGGCCGGGATCCGGGTGGTCCACCCGCGCACCGGGCTGGTGCTGTCCGCGGCCGGCGGGGCCGGCCGGCGACTGTTCCCGCTGTTCAAGCTGGGTCTGGGCGGGCGGCTCGGCAGCGGGCGGCAGTACTGGAGCTTCATCTCGCTGGCCGACGAGGTGGCCGCGATGCGGTTCCTGATCGACCGGGACGACCTCGTCGGCCCGGTCAACCTCACCGCGCCGGAGCCGGTGACCAACGCCGAGCTGACCGCGGCGCTCGGGCGGGTGCTCGGGCGGCCGACCCCGTTCCCGGTGCCGGAGCCGGTGCTGAAGGCGGTGCTCGGCGAGCTGGCGATCGAGGTGGTCGGCAGCCACCGGGTGGTGCCCCGGCGGTTGCTGGACGCCGGGTTCCGCTTCGCGCACCCGGACGTGGACGCGGCGGTACGCGCGGCCCGGTGAGCAGCCCGACGCCGGGGCTCCGCCGACGTACCGCGGGTACGGCATTCACCCTGGCCAGGGGCATATGCCGGGCGGGGGTGGGACGGGGCTCCGGGAGGGGGCGCACGGGAGCACACACCGGGCGCGTCGCACGCCCCCGGTGACCGTACGCGCCCGCCCGGCCCGAAACCCGGCGGTCACAGCGCACTGTCCGTGACCGCGCCCCCGCCCGGCGCCGCACGCCCCTCCCCGACCCCCGGATCCGGCCCGATGCGCTTGTCTGATGCTCACACTGACTGGGCATCACATCGTCGGACCGTGCCCGGCACCCCGCTGCCCGCGTAGGCCGGAGCCCCGGGAACCCAGGGAGGGAGCACGCCAGTGCCCACGTACGACTTCACCCGCCGCGCCCGCCGACCGTCCGACCCGGACGTCGTCGTGGTCGGGGCCGGCCTCGCGGGGCTCGCCACCGCCCGCGCGCTCACCGGCCACGGCCTCGCCGTTCAGGTCCTGGAGAGCACCGGTCGGATCGGCGGCCGGATGGCCACCCGCGAGCTGGACGGATTCCGCCTCGACGACGGCGGCCACCTGCTCAACACCGCCTTCCCCGAGCTGCGCCGCGCGCTCGACCTCGACCGGCTCGACCTGCGCCCGCTCGCGCCCGGCGTCCTCGTGCACAGCGCGGGCCGCCGCTACCGCGCCGGGGACCCGCAGCTCACCACCGCCCGGCAGGCCGCCACCCGCGCCCCGCTCGGCAGCCCGCTCGACAAGGCCCGGCTCGGCAGCTGGCTCGGCCGACTCGCCGGCACCCCGGCCGGCCGGCTCCAGGCCCGCCCGGAGACCACCACCGCCCGCGCGCTGGCCGGTCACGGGCTCGCCCCGCGCACCGTCGACGGCTTCCTGCGGCCGCTGCTCAGCGCCCTGCTCAGCGACCCGGCCCTCGGCACCAGCAGCCGGATCGCCGATCTGGTGCTGCGCTCCTACGCGCGCGGGCGGCTCTGTCTGCCCGCCGGCGGGATCGCGGCCGTGCCCGCCCAGCTGGCCGCCGCGCTGCCCGCCGGCACCGTGCGGACCGGGGTGCAGGTCACCTCGATCACCGCCGACGGCGTGGAGACCCTCGCCCACGGGCGGATCGGCGCCCAGGCCGTCGTGATCGCCACCGACGCCCGCTCCGCCGCCGAGCTGCTGCCCGGGCTGCGGCTGCCGGAGTTCCACCCCGTCACGACCTTCTACCACGCGGCCGACCGCGCCCCGATCGGCGAGGCCGTCCTGCTGCTCGACGGCGACCGGCCGGGCGGGCACCCGCCGCTGGTCTCGCACTCGCTGGTGCTCAGCGAGCTGCACGCCTCCTACGCCCCGCCCGGACAGGCGCTGATCGCCACCACCGTGCTCGGGCGGCGCGCCTTCGACGCGGGCGGCCCGGCCGGGCTGGAACCGGCCGTCCGGGCCAGGCTCGCCGAGCTGTACGGGGTCTCGGCCGCGGGCTGGCAGTTCCTCAGCGTGCGGCACGTCCCGGACGCGCTGCCCGCGATGCCGCCGCCGCACAACCTGCGGCGGCCGGTGCGGGTGCTGGCCGGGCTGTACGTGGCCGGGGACCACCGGGACAGCAGCACCGTGCAGGGTGCGCTGGTCTCCGGGCGGCGGGCCGCGTACGCGGTGCTGCGCGACCTCGGGGTGCCGGCCGGGGCCCGGGAGGCGGAGGCGGCGGCGTAGGGCCGTCCTCGGCGAGGAACACGCGGGCGGCGGCCTGTCGGGGTGACCAACCGACAGCATGCCAGGATTCCGATATGACCGCTCATCGGATGATTTCCGCCGTTCGGCCGGTTGCGCGGTGAGCGTCACCGTCCAGCCGGAGGCGCTGATCCTGGTCCCCGCCGCGGCCGTCGCCGCGCCGCTGATCGCCGACCGGCTGCTGCGCTGGATCGCCGTCCCGACCGTGGTGTTCGAGATCCTGCTCGGCGTCCTGATCGGCCCGGACGTCCTGGGCTGGGCGCAGGTCGGCGACCTGATCGACGCGCTCTCCCAGTTCGGCCTGGCCATGCTGATGTTCCTGGCCGGGTACGAGATCGACTTCGCCAAGCTGCGCGGCGGCCCGCTGAAACGGGCGGGCGCCGCGTGGCTGGTGTCCGTCGCGGCGGCCCTCGGTATCGGCGCGATCGTCCACCGGGACCCGCTGGGCGGCGCCTTCGCCGGGCTCGCGCTCACCACCACCGCGCTCGGCACCATCCTGCCGATCCTCCGCGACTCCGGTGAACTGCCCACCCCCTTCGGCTCGTTGGTGATGGCCACCGGCGCGGTCGGCGAGTTCGGGCCGATCATCGCGATCGCCGTCCTGCTCAGCGGCAACTCCCCGGCCCGGACGGCGGTGATCCTCGGCGCCTTCGCCGTGCTCACCGCCCTGGCGGTGCTCGGCGCCCGGCGGCCCCGGCCCGCCTGGGCCACCCGGCTCATCGAACGCACCCTGCGCACCTCCGGGCAGTTCGCGATCCGCGCGGTGATCCTGGTGCTGGCCGTGATGGTCGCCGCCGCGATCTGGCTCGACCTCGACATGCTGCTCGGCGCCTTCACCGCCGGGATCGTCTCCCGCCTGCTGCTCTCCGACATCCGCCGGGCCGAGGAGGAGGTGATCGAGGCCAAGCTGGAGAGCATCGGCTTCGGCTTCCTGGTGCCGGTGTTCTTCGTGGTCAGCGGGATGAAGTTCGACCTCGACGCGCTGCTGGACGACCCCGGCACACTGCTGCTCGTCCCGGTGTTCCTGCTGCTGTTCCTCGCGGTCCGCGGCCTGCCGTCCGGGCTGCTGGCCCCGGCGGGGCTCGGCCGCCGGGACCGCGCCGCGCTCGGGCTGTACGGTTCGACGGCGCTGCCGCTGGTCGTGGTGATCACCACCATCGAGGTGGACGAGGGCCACCTGCCGTCCTCGACGGCGGCCGCGCTGGTCGGCGCCGGGATGCTCTCGGTGCTGGCCTTCCCGCTGCTCGCGCAGCGGGTGCGCGGCGACGTCCGGCCGCCGGCCGCGGCGGCGGGGCAGCCGCGGGTCCGGGCCGAGAGCTGGTGAGGCCCGGCCCCGGCCCTGGGGGTCCTTTCCTGGCCGAGTCACCGTGGCGGTGCGACGGTGGAGACAGGACCGCGACCCCGAGCGCGTGCGTTGCCGAGAGCGAGGGGCTCCAGCTGATCGCCGACCCAGGTGATCACCGCCGGGAGGATGCACCATGCCGACGACGGACAACGGCCCGAACAGGTCACGCGACGGGCGCGCGGCACGGGCGGGAACCACGGCGGGCAGCCGGCGGGCGGGCGGGAGGGCCGCCGAGCGGGCGAGCATCCGCCGGGCCCGGCGGGCGGCCGAGTGGGGCAGGGCGAAGTACGCCGGGTCCTGGGCGGCACCCCGCGGCCAGGCCGAGGCTCGCCCCACGTACCGGCGGATCGTCTGGACCGTGCTGCGTGTGGTCGGCGCGGTCGCCGTCCTGGTGACCGTGTACTACCTGCTGCCGCTGGACCACAGCTCCACGACGGCCACCACCACCATGCTCGTCATCGGCCTGGCGGGATTCATCGCCCTGGTCGCCGTCCAGGTCCGCTCGATCCTGCGCGCCGCGCATCCGGGGCTGCGCGCCGTCGAGGCACTGGCCACCAGCGTCCCGTACTTCCTGCTGCTGTTCGCGGGCACCTACGTCTCGCTGGCCGCGCAGTCCCCCGGCAGCTTCGGCGCTCCGCTCTCCCACACCCAGGGGCTGTACTTCACCGTCACCGTGTTCTCCACCGTCGGGTTCGGCGACATCACGGCCAAGACCGACACGGCGCAGCTGATGGTCACCGTGCAGATGCTCGCCGACCTGGTCGTCTTCGGTCTGGCCGTCAAGGTCGTCGTGGGTGCCGTCCGCCGCGGCCGGGAGCGCAGGAACGCCGAGATGAGCGCCCGGGCCGGGGCGGAGGACGGTGAGTGAGGCCGGTCGCGACCGTGATCAGGCCCGCGGCGGCGGGTTCTTGGCGGTGCGCTTGGACCTTCGACAGGCGCCCGGCCTCACCCAAGGTCCACCACGAGATCACCTTGGCGGTGAGGCCGGGGCCCCTTGACTCCCTGGTACTGCGCCCAGGTGCCCCCTGTTCAGATCACCCCCGCCTGGCGGGCCGTCTCCTCGAAGGCGCGGGCGACCGGGCTGCCCCGGTAGGGGGTCAGTCGGCGGTGGAAGTCCCGGACGTACTCCAGCGAGCGGGCCGAGCGCATCTCCCCCGCCGCCCGCAGTGCGTCGGTGGCCATCGTGCAGGCCTCGTCGAGGTCCCCCATGCCGAGCCGGGCGGTGGCCAGCACCAGGCGGCAGAAGATCCGACTGCGGGCGTAGGCGGGCGAGCGCAGCCGCAGCGACTTCTCGGCGTGCTGGGCCGAGGTGCGCCACTGCTGGAGGTCGCGGTAGCAGTGGGCGAACTCGTCGGAGAGCTGGGCCTCGTCGAAGTACCGGGCCCAGGAGGGCAGTTCGTCGCCCGAGCGGGCGGCGGCCAGGGCCCGCTCGGAGCGCACCAGGGCGGTGGTGCAGGCCCGGACGTCGCCCAGCAGGCCGTGGCCGCGCGCCTCGGCGGCGTGCAGCAGCGACTGGACCACCGGCGGCACCGCGGTGCCCACGCCCTGCTGGGCGACCCGGGCGAGCTGCACGGCCTCCCGGCCGTGGCCCAGGTGGACGGCCTGCTGGCTCATCGTCACCAGCACGTACCCGCCGAGCGCGCGGTCCCCGGCGGCCTGGGACAGCCGCAGTGCCTGGACGAAGTAGCGCTGGGCGAGGCCGTGGGCGGCGATGTCGAAGGACGTCCAGCCGGCCAGCCTGGTGAGGTCGGCCACCGCGCCGAACAGCGCCCGGCCGATCTGCTCACCGTAGCGGCCGCGCAACATCGGCTCGGCCTCGCTCTCCAGGTAGCGGACCAGGGCCTGGCGGGCGTGGCCGCCGCCGTACGCGTGGTCGAGCGCGCGGAAGAGGTCGCCGACCGCGCGGATGGCGGCGATGTCGCCCCGGCCGACCCGCAGGGCGGGGCGGGCCTCGCGGGTCGGGTCGCTGTACGGCGGCTCGACGGCGACCGGCGGGCGGCGGCTCTGGACCGGCACCCGGCCGAGGGCGGCCGCGGCGGCCGCGGCGGCGGGGGCGGTGCGCGGGCCGGCCGCGCCGGGGCCCCCGGGCGCGCCGGGGGCCGGGCCGCGCGCGGGGCCCGCGGCGGGTACGCCGGGGGCGGTGGCGGGGTTCTGCGGGGTGCCGGCCGGCGGACCGGTGGCGGCGTCCGGGCGGGGCAGGGTGGAGCCGTCCCGGGCGACCCGCTCGTCGGTGCGGCCGATCAGCCAGTCCCGGCTGGGGACGACCAGGCCGGCCGGGGTGAAGGCGATCCGGCGCAGCTCGGACTGCGGGCCGTTGTCCTTGCGCCACATGCTCGCCACGATGTCCACCGCCTCCTGCGGGGTCTCGGCGAACTCCAGGCCCGCGTAGACCGGGGCGCAGGCGTCCAGGCCGAGGTCCTGGGCGGTGAGGCGGCGGCCGAGGCGGCGGGTGAAGACCTCGGCGATCAGCGCCGGGGTGGCGCCGCGGGGCTGCTGGCCACGCAGCCAGCGGGTGACCGAGGTCTTGTCGTACCGCAGGTCGAGGCCGTGCTCCAGGCCGAGCTGGTCGACCCGGCGGGCCAGTCCCGCGTGCGAGAAGCCGGCCTCCTCGATCAGCGCGGCCAGCTGGCCGTTCTGCGGGGCGGGGCCGGTGTGGCCGGGGGCGGACGCCGGGGCGGGTGCGACGGCCGGATCGTGCCGGTCGGAGGTGGCCTGCACGGGCAGCCGCAGGCCGTCGGCGGACGGGACGTCGGCGGTCAGGGTGTCGGGGGCGTCCGGAAGGGCCCGGCCGACCGGACCTCGGTGGTGGCCGAGCGGGTCGAGCGGTCCGTACGCCGGGCTGTCGGTTGCAGGCGTTTGGGGCATGTCAGTCAACACCTCTCGGACGTCGCACCGGGCCCTACCAGCACTTCGGCGGCCTGGGGCGGCGCCCCCTGTCGGGAATCGGCGTGAATGTAGCGAGCATTCGGGCGCTATGGGCGGATCTGACCGAGCAATCCTCCGAACGGGTGAAGCAGGCGCGCCCATTGTGGGGAAGCCGGGACAGGATGGGTTTGGCTTTGCGGAGTCGAACCGTCGATCGACCGTCATAGTGGTGACCGCTACAGTCCACCCGCATGCTGTAGGGGTCCGTCACATGGGAGCCGGGCCGCCGGATTCCTACCGTTCTCGGCCATGGACACCACTTCAGCCCGCCCGCTCGACGGCCGGACGGCCCTGGTCACCGGAGCCGCCTCGGGCATCGGCCGGGCCTGCGCCGAGGCCTTCGCCGGGGCCGGCGCCCGGGTCTACGTCGTCGACCTCGCGGCCGGCCCGGCCCGGGAGCTCGCCGAGCGGATCGGCGGCCGCGCGATCGTCGCCGACCTCGCCGACCCGGAGGCCGTCGAGGCCCTGCCGGACGACGCCGACATCGTGGTCAACAACGCCGGCCTCCAACACGTCGCGCCCGTGCACGAGTTCCCGCTCGACCGCTTCACGCTCATCCAACGGGTCATGGTCGAGGCCCCGTTCCGCATCCTGCGCCGCACCCTGCCGCACATGTACGCGCAGGAGTGGGGGCGGGTGGTCAACGTCTCCTCCGTCCACGGCCTGCGGGCCAGCGCCTTCAAGTCCGCCTACGTCACCGCCAAGCACGCCCTGGAGGGCCTGAGCAAGACCGTGGCCCTGGAGGGCGCGCCGTACGGCGTCACCAGCAACTGCATCAACCCCGGCTACGTCCGGACCCCCCTGGTGGAGAAGCAGATCGCCGGCCAGGCACTCGCCCACGGCATCCGCGAGGACGAGGTCGTGGAGCAGGTCATGCTCGACCGCACCGCCGTCAAACGCCTCATCGAGCCCGAGGAGATCGCCCACCTCGCCCTCTGGCTCTGCACCCCCCACGCCTCCTACATCACCGGCGCCAGCCTCCCCGTCGACGGCGGCTGGACGGCGCACTGAATCCACGGAACCGCTCCTGGGGTCGGTGGCCACAACAACCCCCTGGAGTGTGTGGGTCACCCACATAGTCCCGGAGGCCGGGGCTTCCTACCTTGTGGCGACGTCCCTCCCCCTGACCTGGAAGTCGGTGACCATGAACGCCCCTGCGCCCGGTCCGGCGGTGAGCCGCTCACTCCCGAGAGTGGTGGCCGCCAGTCTGATCGGCACCACGATTGAGTGGTACGACTACTTCTTGTACGGAACGGCTGCCGCGCTCGTGTTCGGCAAGCTGTTCTTCCCGAACAGCGATCCGTTGACGGGAACACTGCTGTCGTTCCTGACGTACGCGATCGGATTCGCGGCGCGGCCGCTCGGGGCCCTGGTGTTCGGGCACTTCGGGGACCGGGTGGGGCGCAAGCGGCTGCTGGTGGTGAGCCTGCTGCTGATGGGCGGCTCGACCACGCTGATCGGGTGCCTGCCGACGTACGGGTCGGTCGGGGTGGCGGCGCCGGTGCTGCTGACCGTGCTGCGGCTGGTGCAGGGCTTCGCGCTCGGCGGGGAGTGGGGCGGGGCGGTGCTGCTGGTGTCGGAGCACGGGGACCAGCGGCGGCGGGGGTTCTGGGCGTCCTGGCCGCAGGGCGGGGCGCCGGCCGGGAACCTGCTGGCGGCCGGTGTGCTGTCGCTGCTGACGACGGTGCAGTCGGACGACACCTTCCTGGCGTGGGGGTGGCGGGTGCCGTTCCTGCTGTCGGCGGTGCTGGTGGGGGTCGGGCTCTGGATCCGGCTGGCGGTGGACGAGTCGCCGTTGTTCAAGGCGGCGCTGGCGGCCCAGCAGGCGCGACAGGCACGGGAGGCCCGGAAGACGGTCGAACAGCCGCCACTGGTGGCGGTGTTGCGGCACCACTGGCGGGAGGTGCTGGTGGCGATGGGCGCCCGGATGGCGGAGAACATCTCGTACTACGTGATGACCACGTTCGTCCTCGCCTACGCCGTCAGCCACGCGCACTTCGGCAAGCAGAGCGCCCTGAACGCGGTGCTGGTCGCCTCGGCGGTGCAGTTCGCGCTGATCCCGGTGTTCGGGGCGCTCTCGGACCGGGTCGGGCGCAAGCCGGTGTACCTGGTGGGCGCGGCGGGCGTCGGGATCTGGGCGTTCGTGTTCTTCGGGCTGGTGGACACCCACTCGTTCGGGCAGTTGACGCTCGCGGTGACGGTGGGGCTGGTGTTCCACAGCGCGATGTACGCACCGCAGGCGGCCTTCTTCTCGGAGATGTTCGCGACCCGGATGCGCTACTCCGGCGCCTCGATCGGGGCCCAGTTCGCCTCGGTGGCGGCCGGTGCGCCCGCCCCGCTGATCGCGACCGCACTGCTCAAGGACTACGGCAGCGCCACACCGATCTCGGTGTACGTCGCCATCGCGGCGGTGGTGACGCTGGTCGCGGTGCTGTGCGCGCGGGAGACCAGCGGGCGGGACCTGACGGAGGTCGAGGCGTCGGCCGAGGTGCCCGCCGACGGCTCCGTGGGCAGGCCCGCCACCGTCTGAGCCCGGCCCCCGGGCGTCGGCACCGCTCCCCCGCGAGCGGGCCGACGGCCGGGGGCCGCTGACGTACCATCGCGCTTCCGGCTCACTGCTCCTCCGCTCCTCCGCTCTTCTCCTCCTCTGCTCTCTGCTCTCTGCTCACTGCTCACTGCTCACTGCCGATTGGCGGCACGCACCGTGGACGACTCCCCCACCAGCGCCGCGCCCGCGCTGCGCCGACTGCTCGACCTGCTCGCCTCCGGCGCGGCCACCGAGGACTTCGCCGACGTGCTGGCCGACGCCCGCCGCCAGGGAGCCCCGGCCGCCGTGCTCGCCGAGATCGACGACGCCACCTGGCAGGCCCTGCGGGTGCACCGCACCCTGCGTCAACACCGGCGGCGCGAAGCCGAGTTGACCGCCCTGTTCGACACCGCCGGGGACCTCGCCGCGTCCCGCGACCTGGACACCGTGCTACAGGCCATCGTCCGCCGGGCCCGGATGCTGCTCGGCACCGACACCGCGTACCTGACCCTGCCGGACGAGGAGGCGGGCGACACCTACATGCGGGTCACCGACGGCTCGGTCTCCGTCCTGTTCCAGACCCTGCGGCTCAGCCTCGGCGACGGCCTCGGCGGCCTGGTCGCACAGACCGCCCGCCCGTACGCGACCCCCGACTACCGCACCGACGACCGCTTCCACCACACCGGCACGATCGACGCGGGCGTGCTCGACGAGGGCCTGGTCGCGATCATCGGCGTCCCGCTGCTGCTCGGCGGCCGGGTGATCGGCGTGCTGTTCGCCGCCGACCGCTCGCCGCGTGCCTTCTCCCCCGACGAGGTCGCGCTGCTCTGCACGCTGGCCGCGCACGCCGCGATCGCCCTGGACACCGCCAAGTCGCTGGCCGACACCCGGGCCGCGCTCGCCGAGCTGAACACCGCCAACGAGCTGGTCCGGGCGCACTCCGCCGCCGTCCAGCGCGCCGAGCAGGCCCACGACCGGCTCACCGACCTGGTGCTGCGCGGCGCCGAGGTGCCGGACGTGGCCGCCGCCGTGGCGGCCCTGCTGGGCGGCGAGATAGCCGTCCTGGACGCCGAGGGCGAACCGCTGGCCGGCCGGTCCGCACCCGCCGCCGAGCTGGCCGGGGCGGTCGCCGCGTCCCGGGCCGAGGGGCGGTCCGTCCGGCACGGCGAGCTGTGGGTCTGCGCCGTGCTGGCCGGGCAGGACGCGCTCGGCGCGCTGGTGCTGCGCGGACGACCCGACCTCGACGACGCGGACCGGCGGCTGTTCGAGCGGGCCACCGTGGTGACGGCGCTGCTCCTGCTGCTGCGCCGCTCGGTGGCCGAGACCGAGAACCGGGTCCGCGGCGAACTGCTCACCGACCTGCTCACCGCCCCCGACCGCGACCCCGCCGGACTCACCGCGCGCGGCCGCCGGCTCGGCGTCGACCTCGCCCGCCCGCACCTGGTGCTGGTCGCCGAACCCGCCGCTCCCGCCGATCCGGCCGCTCCGGCCGCTCCCGCCCCCTCAGCCGATCCGACCGGCCCGGACCGGGGACGGCCGGCCGGGGCGGACCGGGGACGGCTGGCGGGTGCCGCCGGGCGGTACCTGTTCGGCTCCCGGGGCGTCAGCGCCGAGCACGGCGAGGCCGTGGTGCTGCTGGTACCGGACGCCGGGGACCCGGAGGACGTCGCCCGGCGGGCCGCCGAACGGCTCGCCCGGCTGGCCGGGTTCCCGGTCACCGTGGGCGCCGGCGGCCCCGCCGCCGGGCCGCCGGCGCTCGCCGCCTCGTACGCCGAGGGCCTGCGCTGCGTCCGGGCGCTGCGGGTGCTCGGCCGGGCCGGCGAGGGCGCCTCGGCCCGCACCCTGGGCTTCCTCGGGGTGCTGCTCGGCGACGGGCACGACGTGGACGGCTTCGTCGGCGCGACGCTCGGCCCGCTGCTGGCCTACGACGCCCGGCGCGGCACCGAGCTGGTCCGCACCCTGCGCGCGTACTTCGACTGCGGCGGCAGCCTCACCCGGGCCAAGGACGAGCTGCACGTCCACGTGAACACCGTGGTGCAGCGGCTGGACCGGGTCGAGGCGCTGCTCGGCCGGGACTGGAACCAGCCGGAGCGCTCGCTCGAACTGCAACTGGCGCTGCGGCTGCAACTGCTCGCGGACGGCTGAACGCACGGCCGAGAACGGCTGGCTGGGGGGCCGGACGGGCCGCCGGACGGGTGGCCGGGGGCGGCCGAACGGGTGGCTGAGGGCCGGTACGGGCGTGGGCGTACAGTGGCGAGGTTGGTCTCGAACGCCTGGCAAGGAGCGGCAACGGTGAGCGAGAACGTACGGTTCGTGCGAATGGGCGTGGGCGACGGCGCCATCGCCTACCAGGAGGCCTGGGAGGAGCAGCAGCGGCTGCACGCACTGCGGGTCGCGGACGAGATCCCCGACACCGTGCTGCTGCTGGAGCACCAGCCGGTCTACACGATGGGCAAGCGCACCAACCCCGCCGACCTGCCGCTGGACGGCACCCCGGTGGTCGAGGTCAACCGCGGCGGGGAGATCACCTGGCACGGCCCCGGCCAGCTGGTCGGCTACCCGATCGTCAAGCTGCCCGACCCGATCGACGTGGTCGCGTACGTCCGCCGGCTGGAGGAGGCGCTGATCCGCGCCTGCGGCGAGTTCGGCGTGGAGACCACCCGGGTCGAGGGCCGCAGCGGGGTCTGGGTGCTGGGCGCGTCCATCCCGGACGCCGTGGTGGACCCGGCCCAGGTGGTGGACATCGGCAAGCTGACCCTGCGGATGGGCCTGCCGCTGGGCATCGACCCGCGGCTGGCCGGACCCGAGTACGCCCCCTCCAACGCCGGGCAGCGCGGCGACGACCGTAAACTCGCCGCGATCGGCGTGCGGGTCGCCCGCGGGGTCACCATGCACGGGTTCGCGCTCAACTGCGACCCGGACATGACCTGGTTCGACAAGATCGTGCCGTGCGGCATCCGGGACGCGGGCGTCGCCTCGCTCTCCGGCGAGCTGCGCCGCGAGTTCAGCGTCGGCGAGGCGCTGCCGGTGGTGGAGCGGCACCTGGCGGACGTGTTCGCCGAACTGCCCGAGCCGGCGGTCCTCAGCCGCTGAGGCCGGGACCCGCCCGCAACTACTGGGAATCTACCGGCCAGTAGCTCTGTTGCCCTGCGAATGCAGGGCGGCAGGCCCGGCGAAGGCCGCACAACCACAGGCGTACCCTGGGGGTACCCCGTCTAGCTTTAGGAGTCGCACGTGTCCGCTGTCGCACCCGACGGCAGGAAGCTGCTGCGCCTGGAGGTCCGCAACAGCGAGACCCCCATCGAGCGGAAGCCCGAGTGGATCAAGACCCGCGCGAAGATGGGCCCGGAGTACAACGCCCTCCAGTCGCTGGTGAAGAAGGAGGGGCTGCACACGGTCTGCCAGGAGGCCGGCTGCCCCAACATCTTCGAGTGCTGGGAGGACCGCGAGGCGACCTTCCTCATCGGCGGTGACCAGTGCACCCGCCGCTGCGACTTCTGCCAGATCGACACCGGCAAGCCCGCCGAGTTCGACCGGGACGAGCCGCGCCGGGTCGCCGAGTCCATCGTCACCATGGACCTCAACTACGCCACCATCACCGGCGTCGCCCGCGACGACCTGGAGGACGGCGGCGCCTGGCTCTACGCCGAGACCGTGCGCCAGGTGCACGCGATGACCGCCGAGCGTGCGGGCGGCCGCACCGGCGTCGAGCTGCTGATCCCCGACTTCAACGCGGTGCCCGAGCAGCTGGCCGAGGTCTTCTCCTCGCGCCCCGAGGTGCTCGCGCACAACGTCGAGACCGTGCCGCGGATCTTCAAGCGGATCCGCCCGGCCTTCCGCTACGAGCGCTCGCTGGACGTCATCACCCAGGCCCGCACGGCCGGGCTGGTGACCAAGTCCAACCTGATCCTGGGCATGGGCGAGACCCGCGAGGAGGTCAGCCAGGCGCTGGCCGACCTGGTCGGGGCCGGCTGCGAGCTGATCACCATCACCCAGTACCTGCGGCCCTCGCTGCGCCACCACCCGGTGGAGCGCTGGGTGAAGCCGCACGAGTTCGTCGAGCTCCAGCAGGAGGCCGAGGAGCTGGGCTTCGCCGGGGTCATGTCGGGCCCGCTGGTGCGTTCCTCGTACCGGGCCGGCCGGCTGTACCGGCAGGCGCTGGAGCGGCGGGAGCAGGCGGCGGTCTGAGCCGGCGCCTCCGGGTCCGAGCCGACGCCTTCGAGCCGACGCTCGGTCCGGCGCTTTTGCGCCATCGTTGGGCCATTCGAAGGGCGGAGCCACGGCTCCGCCCTTTCGGTTTCACCGTGCTTTGACTGGCCGGTCACGGACTGGTAACACGGGATGGCGACGATGTACCCGTCGCGATCGTTCGATTCTTCTCAGCCACGAATCTTCTCAATCTTCTCAGCCACGAGGGGAGCTGTTCGGCATGCGGATGCGCATCCGGTCGGTGGGGGCCGCGCTGCGGCTCGCCGAGAGCGTCCTGCTGGCGGGCGGCCAGCAGCAGGCCCGGCGCAACGCCTGGGCGGCGGTCTGCGAGAACCGGCAGTACGCGGCGGACCGCCGGCACGACGCCAGGGCCGCCGGGGCCGCGGTGGAGTCCCTGCGGGGGTGACGGCCCGCGGGGGGCTGTAGGCAGCTCCGCTCGTCGCTGTACGCGACCGCCCGTGGGCACCCGGGTCACGGTTCGGGCGAACGGGTACCCGGGCTTGGATATCCCGTACCCGTGCCACGTACCATGAGCGTTATGGCGAGGGAAACATCCGAGAACCCCGGGCGACTGAAGCAGATCCGCCTGGCGTACACCATGACCAAGAAGGTCGACACCAAGATCGGCCTGATCATCGCCGGCGTCGGCCTGCTGACCTTCGGCGTGTTCCTCGCCATCGGCTTCGCAATCGACCACCCCGTCTACCTGGGCATCCTGGGCTTCATCGTGGCCTTCCTGGCCATGGCGATCGTCTTCGGGCGCCGGGCCGAGCGCGCCGCGTTCGGGCAGATGGAGGGGCAGCCGGGCGCCGTCGCGGCGGTGCTGAACAACATCCGGCGCGGCTGGACGTCCAGCTCCACCCCGGTCGCGGTCACCCGTAACCAGGACGCGGTCTACCGCGCCGTGGGCCGGGCCGGCATCGCGCTGATCGGCGAGGGCAACCCGAACCGGGTGCGGCAGCTGCTGGCGTCCGAGAAGAAGAAGATGGCCCGTGTGGTCGGCGACGTGCCGGTGCACGACATCGTGGTGGGCACCGGCGAGGGCGAGGTGCCGCTGAAGAAGCTGCAGATCCACCTCATGCGCCTGCCCCGCGCCATCACCCCCGCCCAGGTCACCGAGACCAACGACCGCCTGCGCGCGCTGGGCGACCTGCTCTCCAAGGCGCCGATCCCCAAGGGCCCGATGCCCAAGGGCGCCCGGATGCCCAAGGGCGGCCAGGCCCGCTGACCCTCCCCTGACGACACCAGAACGGCCCTGCCGCGGAAGCTCCGCGGCAGGGCCGTTCGTTCGTTCGTCGCCGTTCGTCGTCGCCGGCGGCCCGCTGGGGCCGGTCGCCCGGGGCCCGTCGCCGGACCGGCCCTGGACCGGCCCTAGATCCGGACCTCGACGGTGCCGACGGCCTTGTCGTGCAGACCCCGGGTGTCGCGGTCCCAGACCAGCGGCGGCACCACCAGGCAGAGCAGCAGGGTGCGCAGCAGGACCTGCGGGATGCTCGCGCGGTTGCCGTCCAGGCGGATCACCCGGAGGCCGAACAGCCGCTTGCCGACGGTCGTCCCGGTGGTGGCGAGCAGCACCGTGGCCACCAGGAAGTAGAGCGCCGTGGTCCACAGGTTGGCCTCGGCCGGGTCGCCCTTGGCGACCAGCCCGTAGGAGATCAGGGCGACCAGCCAGCCGTCGACGAACAGGGCGCCGATCCGGCGGCCCGGGCCGGCGATCGAGCCGGGGCCCTCCTTGGGCAGTCCGAGGCGCTCACCGCGGTAGCCGAAGTCGGCGCCCATCTTCTCGGCGGCCGCCTTCGGGCCGTCGATCCACGATCCCAACGCTTCTCTGGTGTCCACGAATCCACACTAACCGGGCGACCCCGCAGCGCCGCCACCGGCTCCCCCGAACGCCACGAGCGGGTGAATCGCGTTTCCCGGGCTTTCCAATTGGTCCAGACCACTTCTGCGATACCGGCCCAGCGAGTGGGGTGTTTTGCCCCGTCCCGTACATCTTTGCCGCCCGTTCGGCGGGCGTGGTTAACATTTACGAAACGGCCGGGTCACCGGTCGGAAACGGGCCATTCCTAGGGTGAGCCCGCCCCATACGCACGCCGAGGAGGACGGATGTTCAACAACGCCGCCGAAGTGAAGCAGTTCATCCAGGACAACGACGTGAAGTTCGTCGACGTCCGCTTCTGCGATCTGCCGGGCGTCATGCAGCACTTCTCCGTACCTGCGGCGACCTTCGACCCGTCCGAGACCCTGATGTTCGACGGCTCGTCGATCCGCGGCTTCCAGGCCATCCACGAGTCCGACATGGCACTCGTCGCGGACCTCGCCACCGCCCGGCTCGACCCGTTCCGGGCCGAGAAGCACCTCAACATCAACTTCTTCATCCAGGACCCGGTCACCGGCGAGGCGTACAGCCGCGACCCGCGCAACGTCGCCAAGAAGGCGGAGGCTTACCTCGCCTCCTCCGGCATCGCCGACACCGCGTTCTTCGGGCCCGAGGCCGAGTTCTACGTCTTCGACTCGGTCCGCTTCGAGACCAGCGCCAACGCGTCCTTCTACCACATCGACTCGGAGGCCGGCGCCTGGAACACCGGCGCCGCCGAGGGCGACGTGCGCGGCTACAAGGTCAAGTACAAGGGCGGCTACTTCCCCATCCCGCCGGTCGACCACTTCGCCGACCTGCGCGCCGAGATGTCCCTGGAGCTGGCGGCCGCCGGCCTGGAGGTCGAGCGCCAGCACCACGAGGTCGGCACGGCCGGCCAGGCGGAGATCAACTACAAGTTCAACACCCTGCTGCACGCCGCCGACGACCTGATGCTGTTCAAGTACATCATCAAGAACGTCGCCTGGCGGAACGGCAAGACGGCCACCTTCATGCCGAAGCCGATCTTCGGCGACAACGGCTCGGGCATGCACGTCCACCAGTCGCTGTGGGCCGAGGGCTCGCCGCTCTTCTACGACGAGCAGGGCTACGCCGGCCTCTCCGACACCGCCCGCTACTACATCGGCGGCCTGCTCCGGCACGCCCCCTCGCTGCTGGCCTTCACCAACCCGTCGGTGAACTCCTACCACCGCCTGGTGCCCGGCTTCGAGGCGCCGGTCAACCTGGTCTACTCGCAGCGCAACCGCTCGGCCGCGATCCGCATCCCGATCACCGGCTCCAACGCCAAGGCCAAGCGCATCGAGTTCCGCGCACCGGACCCGTCCTCCAACCCCTACCTGGCCTTCTCGGCCATGCTGATGGCCGGCCTCGACGGCATCCGCAACAAGATCGAGCCGCTGGAGCCGGTCGACAAGGACCTCTACGAGCTGGCCCCCGAGGAGCACGCCAACGTCCCGCAGGTCCCGTCCTCCCTCCCGGCCGTCCTCGACGCCCTGGAAGCCGACCACGAGTACCTGCTCGCCGGCAACGTCTTCACCCCGGACCTGATCGAGACCTGGATCGACTTCAAGCGCACCAACGAGATCGCCCCGATCGCCCTCCGCCCCCACCCGCACGAGTTCGAGCTCTACTACGACCTGTAGGACCCCCTCTGACCTGCGGAGACGCAGGTCGGGCTCTTGTCGTTTGCGCAGGTCAGCGTTTGTCTGGCCTGCGCAAACGGCTGTTGGGGGGCGGACGGCGCGACGTGGCTAGGGGTGCGACGGGGCCGTGCCGGGGGTGTGGGTTTCGGTGAGGGCGCGGACGGCTTGGGCGACGGCCCGGAAGTCCTGCTTCAGGATCTTCTGGTGGTTGCTCGCCACCTTGGCGCTGACCGTGAGGTTCGGGTTCCTGGCGAGCACGGTGTTCAGGGAGGCCCGCATCTCCTCCATCAGCTCGTGGCTGCCGCCGAGGCTGCCGCCGGTGGCCAGGACGTAGTTCACCGGGCAGGTCAGTCGCTCCAGCAGCGGCGCCATCTCGGCGCACATGCGGTTGAGCTCGATGTTCTGCTCGGCGTGCTCGGCGGCGCTCATCCGCGCGGCCATCCCGAGCGGACGCACGAGCGGCAGCATCCAGGCCATCCTCCGGAACAGCCGCCGGATCTTCTCCTCGCCCTCCTCGCCGGTCAGACCGAAGGGGACCGCGCCGTCCACCGAGACGACACCGCCGACCAGGCCGGGGTTGCGGTCGGCCCAGTGCACCGCGATCGCGGCGCCGAAGGACCAGCCGACCAGGATCGGGTGCTCCACGCCGCGTGCGCTGACCACGGCGCCGATGTCGCGCACCGCGGAGTCGAAGGAGTAGTCCTTCGAACGCCGGGACCTGCCGCGGGCCCGCTCGTCGAACGTGATGTGCCGGTAGCCGGGGCCGAGTTCGTCGATGACGGGCCGCCAGTTCTGCTGCACGGCGAAAGAGCCGTTGAGGTAGACGACGGGTCGGCCGGTGCCGCCGGTGTCGGTGGTGGCCAGGGCGGTGTCTTCGAACGACACCATGCCGGTCCAGGGGGACTGCTTGCTGGTCATGGTCGTGCCTTCCTCGGGGACGCCGGTCAGATCGGGGATTGCGGTCAGAGGCTGCGGGCGGTGATGTCGCCGTAGCCGGTGCTGGCGTGGATGTCCAGGTCGACGGCGTGGCCGTCGGCGTTCGCCAGGGAACAGTGGACCCGGCCGTACGAGGTGTCGGCGTCCAGCGAGGCCGGGACTCCGGGGGCCGCGCCGATCGAGATCGCGCCGTACGCCGCGTGCAGCACGACGGTGCCGCGGCGGGCCCGGTCGATCCGGATGTCGCCCTTGCCGGTGCGGATCTCGGCGGCGCCGTCCAGGCGGCCGATGCTGACGTCGCCGGCCTCGGTCGTGAGGCGGGCGCTCGCGACCTCGTCGAGCTTGATCCAGCTCGCGGCGCCCGCGAAGGCGACGTTGCCGAGGCGGCCCGTGCTGCGGACCTCGGCGGCGGCGGCCTCGGCCTCGACCTGCGAGCCGGCGGGCAGGTGGACCACGATCCGGACCGCCCCCGAGGACCCGAGGATCCGGTTCCGCGCCGGGCCCTGGATCCGCAGGACACCGTCGCCGTACTCGACGGTGACCCGCTCCGCTGCCTTCAGGTCGCGGCTGCCGGCAGGGTCCGCGGGGAGGATCTCGACCGTGGTGTCGGTCCGGTCGGATGCCGTGAACTCGAGGCTGCCGGCCGGGATGGTGACGACGGCACGGATCGGGCCGGGCGTTGCGAAGATCCGTGCGGGGTTCGCTGTGGTGGACGTCGTGGTCATGGCGTCCAGCCTGGGCGAGGCCCGCGGACGGAACAACGGGCAGTCCCTCAACGCTCGTTAACACCGGTGTTGACGTTCCTGCTCAGCGCGTCGCCGGGGCTGGAACGTCGGGGCTGCGACGTCGGCGCGTTAGAACGCGAGCGTGCCGAGATCGCGGACGGTGGCGGCGAGGGAGCGGATGAGGTCGTTCTCCGCCTTGGTCTGCCAGATCAGCGCGAAGGACAGCGCCGAGAAGTCGGGCAGTTCCAGCCAGCGGATGTTCGGCAGGGCCCAGTACTTGGTGACGTGCGTCGGGTAGACCTGGGCGGTCTCGCCCATGCTCACCAGATTGACCACGTCCTCCCAACCCCGCACCGGATGGACGCGTTCCAGCTTCCGCCCGCGCGGGGTGTTGAACGGGAAGTAGGCGTCCTCCCAGTAGTCCAGCTTCAGCGGAGCCGAGACGCGCGGGAAGTCGGCCAGGGTCTCAAGGCTGACGGACGAACGCCCGGCCAGGACATGGTCCTCGGCGACGGCGAGTATCCGTGGATCGGTGAACAGCGTCGGACCGACCGTCAGGTCCTCCTCCTCCACCGGCAGCCAGGCGACGAAGACGTCGCACTCGCCGTTGCGGAGACCGGCGAACGGGTCCTCCATCGTGGACGTGCGCACCTGTAGCTCGCACTGGGGGTTACGCCGTCGGAACTCCCGCCAGTAGACGTGCAGATCCACGACGTTCAGCGGCATCATGAGCACCCGAAGCCGGCCGGTGACCCCGCGGGCGGCCATCCGGGCGCGGGTGATCGACGCGTTCAGGTCCCGGTAGGCGGGAGCGACGTCGTCCCGCAGCTGCCGACCGAGCTCCGTCAGCTGGACCGTGCGGCTCGTCCGTTCGAACAGCTTGCCGCCGATGGCCCGTTCCTGCGCCTTGATGGCCTGGCTGACCCGGGCCGGGGAGACGAACAGCCGCTGGGCGGCCCGGCCGAAATGCTGCTCCTCCGCCACGGCCAGGAATATCTCGATGTCCCGCAGTTCCACCGGCCGGGCCCCCTCCCCCTGTGACGACCAGCCGATCGTCACCCGTTCGCGGCAGTCTACGGCGATCGAGCCGCCCTTGGCCGGGGCAGCTCGGCCAGGTCGACGGCCGGGGTTCGGGCGGGCCCCCTCCGGTGGGACGGTGGGGGCCCGTTCGTGGGGGTCAGGCGGTGGCGCGGGTGAGAAGGGCGGTGATGGTGGCCTCGACCTCGGGGGTGAGGGCGACGAGGGCGAAGGCGGTCGGCCACATGACGCCGTCGTCGAGGGTGGCCACGTCGTTGAAGCCGAGGGTGGCGTAGCGGGACTTGAACTTCTGGGCGCTCTGGAAGAAGCAGAGGACCTTGCCGTCCTTGGCGTAGGCGGGCATGCCGTACCAGAGCTTCGGGGTGAGGGACGGCGCGACAGCCTTGACCAGCTCGTGCAGGCGCTCGGCGAGAACGCGGTCCTCGTCCGGCATCTCGGCGATCTTGGCGCGGACGTCGGCCTCACCGTCGGCCTTGGCGGAGCGCGGGCTGCGGCGGGCGGCCGCCTTCAGCTCCTTGGCGTGCTCCTTCATGGCGTCGCGCTCTTCCTGGGTGAAGCCGTCGAACTTCTCGGTGCTCGGCATCGGGGGATCCTCTCGGGAAAGGGTTGATCGGGACGTTCTGATCTTCTTGTTGTCGGTCGAGTTGTTGTCGGTCGAGTTCTTGTTGTCAGTCGAGCCAGCGGCCGTCGCGCATCAGGGTGCGGCCGGCGAGTTCGTCGGCCTCGCGCCAGGCCAGGATGCGGCGGGGCGTGATCCGGAACCAGTGGTACGGCGTGGCCGAGGTGCGCGGGTCGAAGCCGGTGCGGGCGGCGAAGCGGTCGCCCCGGTGCGCGGGGAGGGCGTCGATCGGGAGGACCTCGACGGCGCCGTCGATCATGACCACGTCGCGGGTGGGGCCCAGACCGAGGCGGGCGGTGCGGGCGGCGGCCAGGTTGCGGCCGGTCGGGCTGTCGGCCGGGGTGGCCAGCAGCAGGGCCTCGCCGTCCCAGTCGAAGGAGAGCGGGACGAGGTGGGGCAGACCGTCCGGCGAGGCGGTGGCGACCCAGAGGTCGACGTCGCGGCTGAGGCGGTGTTCGGTGTCGTGGCGGCGCCGGGCGCGGGGGCGCGGTTCGGTGCTGGTCATGGTCCGCTCGCTCTGGTGATGGTGGGTCAGGAGCCTTTCGCTGTGGTCACAGCCTCTCCCGAACGGGGGCCGGCCGCCTCCGTGCCGACTACGGAACGGGCTACGGAACGCCCTACGGATAATGGGCCGGTGTCCACTCTCGTGATCTCGGCTCGGGAAGCCGAAGTCCTCGCGCTGCTCGGGGAGCACCTCAGCAACGCGGAGATCGCCGCCCGGCTGTTCCTGTCCGTCCGCACCGTCGAGTCGCACACCTCCTCGCTGCTGCGGAAGTTGGGGCTGCCGGACCGGCGGGCACTCCGGTCGCACGCCGCTGAACTCGCCCGGGCCGGGCGGTCGAGGTCGGCGCCGGCCCTGCCGGCTCCGCTCACCACGTTCGTCGGACGGGTGCGCGAGCGTGCGGAGTTGACCGCGGCGGTGCGGGCACACCGGCTGGTGACGGCGGTCGGGCCGGGCGGGGTGGGCAAGACCCGGCTGGCGCTGGTGGTCGCGGCCGAGGCGGTCGGCGAGTTCGCCGACGGGGTCTGGTTCGTCGACCTGGCGCCGGTCACCAACCCGGGGCGGGTGGCGGCGGCCGTCGCGGCCGCCCTGGGGGTGGGCGAACAGCCCGGGCGGGGGACGGACGAGGTGCTGACGGGCGCGCTGACGGACCGTGAGACCCTGCTGGTGCTGGACAACTGCGAGCAGATCCGCGACGGCGTGGCGCCGTTCCTGGAACGGCTGTTGGGGGCCTGCCCCCGGCTGCGGGTGCTCGCGACCAGCCGGGCCCGGATGATGGTGCCGTTCGAGCGGGTCCACCCCGTCCCGCCGCTGTCCCGGGCCGGTGGCGGCGCCTCGGAGGCCGTCACGCTGTTCCTGGAACGGGCGGCGGCGGCCGGCCCGCCCCCGGATCCGGCGCTGCGCGAGCAGATCGCGGCTTTCTGCGAACGGCTCGACGGCATGGCGCTCGCGATCGAACTGGCGGCGGCCCGGTGGCCCACGCTCGGGCTGGACGGCCTCACGGCCGGGCTCTCCGACCAGTTGCGGATCCTGGCCGGCGGCCCACGCGCCGGGGACCGGCACCGCTCGGTGCGGGCGGCGCTGGACTGGAGCCACGAGCTGCTGGAACCGGCCGACCGGGCGCTGCTGCGCCGGGTGTCGGCGTTCGTCCTGCCGTTCACCCCGGCGGCCGCGATCGCGGTGGCCGGGTACGGCACGCTGGATCCGGCCGCCGTCGCCGACGGGCTCGGTCGGCTGGCGGAGCAGAGCCTGCTCACCGCGACGCCGTCCGCGACCGGCACCCGGTACCAGGCGCTGGAGACCATTCGTCAGTACGGGAGTGAGCGGCTCGCCGCAGCGGGTGAGGTCGCCGAAGTCCGGGCCCGGCACCTGCGTTGGTGCCTGGACGGGGCCGACGCCCTGCTCCGGGCGGACGGCGTCGCGGACTGGCGCGCCCGGTTCGACGCGGTGGCCGAGGACCTGCGGGCCGCGCTCGGCTGGGCTGCCGAGCAGCCGGAGCTGCGTGCGGACGCCCACCGGCTGGCGGTCGCGCTGGCCGGGCTGGCCTTCACCCGGAACCTGCTCGGCGAGGCCCAGCAGCGGTTCGAGCAGGCGGCGGAGCTCGCGGAGGCGGCGACGCTCGCGGGCGGTGGCGGTGGCAGCGGTACGGCAGCCGTCGGCGATCGGGCCGCGGCGCTGCGGGAGGCCGCCCGGGTCGCGGGGTGCCGTCGGCTCGGCGACGACATGTACCGCCTGTACCGCGCCGCCGGGGAGGCCGCCCGTGCGGCCGGGGACACCGCCGGTGCCGGCCGCGACCTGGCGGCCGCCGCGACCGTCGCGTACCGGTTCTCCAGCGCGTTCACCCGGGTTCCCCCGGCGGCGGAGGTGACCGCGCTGCTCGCGGGGGCGCGGGAGCTGTGCGACGCGGGTGGTCCGGCGGGCGCGGCGGCCGTCGCGCTGGCCGAGGCCGCGGTGGTCGCGGACGCCTTCGGGGCCGTCCAGGGCGCGGCGGACAACACGGTGGAGGAGGCCGTCGGGTACGCCGAACGGGCCGTCGAACTCGCCCGGCACGCGGGCGACCCGGTGGCCGAGTCCGCCGCCCTCGACGCGCTCTCCGGCGCCCGGAGCTGGGCCGGCGACCCCTTCGCGGCCGCGGACGCGGCCCGGCGCCGGATCGACCTGCTGGCCGCGGTGGCGCCCACCCCCGCCGGCGCGCACGAGCGGGTGGACGCCCTCGCGATGGCCGCCGGGACCGCCCTCGGCGTGGGCGGGCTGCCGCAGGCCCGCCGGTGGGGCAGGCAGCTCGCCGAGCACCCACTGCTCGCGGAGGTGGGCGACCACGCCACCTCCTGGCTGCTGGTCGCGGACGCGTTCGCGGGCGAGGCCGAGGACGTGCTCGCCGGCGGCGTACGGTTCCGCGACGCGTGGGAGCAGGGCGGGCGTCAGCGGTCGTTCTCGCTCGGTCCGGCGGCCGCGGCGGTGGCGATGGTCCACGGCCTGCGCGGCGACCGGGACGCCCGGGCGGCCTGGCTCGCGATCGTCGACCGGGCGGGCACCGAGGAGGAGCACCGGCACGGCTACGGCGCGGTCTTCGACGCCACGGTGCTGCTGCACCACGGGGATGCGGCGGCCGCGCTGGAGCGGGTCGCGCCGGACCCGGAGCAGGTGTGGAAGTGGGTCTCCTGGATCTGGCTGCACTGGTACGTGGCGGTCCGGGCCGAGGCGTCGGTGCTCGCCGGGCACCCGGACGCCCGCGAGCGGGTCGCCGCCGCCCGGGACGTGGTCGCGGGCAACCCGGTCGCCACCGCCCAGGTGGACCGGGCGGAGGCGCTGCTGGACGGCGGTCCGGCGCGGCGGCTGGACGCGGTGACGGGGGCGTTCGAGGCGGCCGGCTGCCGCTACCAGGCGGCGCGGACCCGGCTGTTGGCCGGCGGGGAGCACACGGCGACCGGCGCGGCCGCCCTCGCGGGCCTCGGACTCGCGGGGCCCGGACTCTCGGGCCCCGGACTCGCGCCGGGTGCGGGCCGGGAGCACCGCAGGTAGCGGCTCAGGACCGGATGGCCGGCTGCTGCTGGGTGGCGCAGTGGATACCGCCGCCGCCGGCCGCGATGTGGTTGATGCTCACCTGGGTGACCTTCCGGCCGGGGTGGAGGTCGGCGAGGACGGCGGCGGCACGGTCGTCGGCCACCTGGTCGCCGAAGCGGGGGACGATGACTCCCCCGTTCACCACGTAGTAGTTGAGGTAGGTGGCGAGGAAGTCCTTGCCGTGACCCTCGATCAGGGTGGCGTCGGGTTCGTGGAGTTCGACGATCCTCAGGCTCCGACCCTTGGCGTCGGTGGCCGTCCTGAGGACCTGGAGGGCCTGGTCGGAGGCGGTGGTCCAGATGTCCGGCGGGGTGTCGGCGGCGGGCCGGTGCAGGACGACGGTGCCCGGGTCGGCGAAGCGGGCGAGGGCGTCGATGTGGCAGTCGGTGATGTCCTGCCCGGCCACGCCCTTGAACCAGAGCACCTTCTCGACGCCGAACAGCTCCTTGAACGCGGCCTCGATCTGCTCGCGGGTCTTGCCGGGGTTGCGGTTGTCGTTCACCCAGGAGCTCTCGGTGGCCATCAGGGTGCCGTCGCCGTCCACCTCGATGCCGCCGCCCTCACCGGTGATCGGCGCCTGGACGCGCGGGATGCCGTAGTGGTCGAGGAGGGTGCGGGCGACCTGGCTGTCATTGGTGTGGGTCTGCTTGTTGCCCCAGCCGTTGAAGTTGAGGTCGATCCCGGTGAGGCCCTGGGGGCCGGTGACGAACGTGGGGCCGGTGTCGCGGGCCCAGAGGTCGTCCACCATGAGGTCCAGCACCTCGACCGAGGAGCCGCACGCCTGCCGGGCCTGGTCGGCCTGGTCGGGGCGGGCCATCAGCACCACCGGCTCGAACCCGGCGACGGCCTGGGCGAGGCCCGCGATGTCCTGGCGGACGCCGGGGAGTTGGTCGCCCCACACCTCCTCCAGGGCGGGCCAGGCCATGAACGTCCTGGTGTGCGGGCCGGATTCGGCCGGCATGGCCCGGACGGCGGGCGCCGCCCCGGTCGCGGTCGCCGAGCCGGCGGCCGTCGAACCGGGTTCCTCGCCGGAGTCGGACGAGGAGGAGCAGCCGTCGAGGAGGGCGAGCGCGGCGAGCGCGGCTCCGGAGCGCAGGACGGAGCGGCGGGACGGCGGGGCGGGGTGGACCATGGAGCCTCGTTCCGGTCGGTGCGGGGTGAGCGCGAATCCGCACGATAGTGAGGAAACGGTCAGGAACCGCTGCGGCACACCCCCGCCGTCCGGGCGAATCGGGGCCAGGCTCGCCCACCGGGACAGGCACACAAACTGAAAATTCAGTTAAAATTCGCGGACGGGCAGAGCCGAGGATCCGACGCCGACGAGCCGAAGCCGAGGACGGGAACGAGTAACGCCCGCGGCCCCGGGGGGCCGCAGGCGAGGAGGTGGATCAGGCGATCAGGCAGTCAGGCGATCAGCGCGCCAGGTGCGCGACCTCGGCCGCGACGGCCTCGGACATCAGGGCGCGGGCGTGCGCGAGCGGAAGGCAGCCACTGAGCCAGCGGGTGCTCAGCCCCTCCAGCAGCGCGGTCAGCCGCTCGGCCGCGCCGGCCAGCGCCACCGCCGAGGACATCGGCTGGACCTGCCCCAGCAGATCGGCGACCTCCTGCACCCACACCAGGGTGGCCCGGGCCAGGTCCTCGCGCAGGGTCTCGTCGAAGACCGCGCTCGCCCGCAGTTCGCCCCAGGCCGTGCTGTTCTCCCGCACCTCGACGGTGTCCTGGAGCTCCAGCAGCAGCGTCTGCTCCAGTTCCTCGCGCGGACCCAGCGGCTCCGCGCCCGGCTCCCGCTCGGTCGTGTACCGCTCGGCCCGGTCGTTGATGAACTCCAGCGTCTGCCGCAGGATCCCGGTGCGGTCCTTGAAGTGGTAGTAGATCAGCGCGGTGGACACCCCCGCCTCCGCGGCGAGTTCCTCCACCCGCAGCCCGCGGACTCCGCGCCGGGCGATCACCCGCGCGGACGCTTCCAGGATTGACGTCTTACGACTGGCCATAGTGCACCACCATACTCGGCGCGGCCGCCAAGATCAGCCGCCCACCCTGACAGGCTTATCAGTCAGCCGCGACGGGCCCCCTCTGTTGTCCGTACCAGGACCACCCGGCATTCGCCGGGGAGGCCCTGGCATCGGGTCGGGCCGCGGGAGCCAGGACTGACGCTCTCTATAAACTACCCGCCATGTCCGCAGACCGACCCCGTACCGCGCTCCCGCAGGGCCTCCAGCCGCTCACCGCCGACGACCCGTCCGAGGTCGGCGGCTACCGCCTGTACGCCCGACTGGGAGCGGGCGGCATGGGGCGGGTCTACCTCTCGTACACCCGGGGCGGCCGCCCGGTCGCCCTCAAGGTGGTGCGCCCCGAACTCGCCGAGGACCCGGAGTTCCGGCGCCGGTTCGCCCAGGAGGTCGCCAGCGCCCAGCTGATCCACGGCCTCTACACCGCCCAGGTCGTCGACGCGGGCGTGGACGCCGCCGTCCCCTGGCTCGCCACCGCCTACGTCGCCGGGCCCTCCCTCCAGCAGGTGGTCCAGCAGTACGGGCCGCTCCCCGAACGGACCGTGCTCCTGCTCGTCGCGGGCATCGCCGAAGCGCTCCAGGCGATCCACGCCGTCGGCGTCGTCCACCGCGACCTCAAGCCCGCCAACGTCCTGCTCGCCGCCGACGGACCGCGGGTGATCGACTTCGGCATCGCCCGCGCCGCCGACGCCGTCTCGCTCACCGGCGCCGGGCTGCGCATCGGCTCCCCCGGCTTCATGGCCCCGGAACAGGCCCTCGGCCTGCCCGCCACGCCCGCCACCGACCTCTTCGCCCTCGGCGCCCTGGCCGTCTACGTCGCCGGCGGCGTCCCGCCGTTCGGCCAGGGGCCGGAGGCCGCCGCGCTGTACCGCGTCGTGCACGCCGAACCGGACCTCAGCCGGGTCCCGGCGGGCGTCGCCGAACTGGTCCACCACTGCCTCGCCAAGCAGCCCGAGGACCGGCCGAACACCGCGCAGCTGATCGACGCCGTCCACCGGCACCCCGCCCTCGGCGGACAGCTGCGCTTCACCGACGACTGGCTGCCCCTGCACGTCAACACCGCGATCGTCCGGCACGGCGAGCTGCCCGGCACCCCCGCCCAGGGGTACACCGTCCAGGACAGCGTCCCCTCGCCGCACGAGGCCCTGACCGCGCTCACCCCGGTCGGGCCGGCGGCCCCGACCGCGCCGGCCCCGGTCCCGACCACGCCGGCGCCGGCTCCGGCCGCGCCCCCGGCCCCGGTCACGACCCCCGCTCCGGTACCGGCCACGGCCGCGCCGAGCCGCTCGGCGCGGGACGGCGGCCGTGGGTCGCGGCGCAGAACGGCCGCCATCGCGGTCACCGCCCTCCTCCTCGGTGCGGTCGGCTCGGCCGCCGTCCTCCTCGACGACCCGGACCTGGAGTACGCCGCCGACAGCGCGCCGATCGCCACCGCGACGGCCCCCGCGTCCCCGACCAGGACACCCACGCCCACCGCCACGCCCGTCCTGCCCACGCCCGCCCCGCCCACGGCGACCGCTCCGGCCGCCGCCCCCGGCTACACCACCGTGTACGCGGGCGTCGAAGCCGTGTCCCCCGACCACGGGTACGAGTTCGACCTCAAGACCGGCAAGGTCGTGGCCGAGGAGACGGCCACCTGGTTCGTCGCCCGCACCGCGACCGGCTTCCTCCTCGCCGAGAACAACACCGCCCACATCGCCGACAACGGCCGCCCGGGCATCGCCGATTGCCTCACCGGCCTCGCCAACCGCCCCGCCACCAGCCTCGACTTCGCCGCCCTGAACGGCCGCTCCTTCTGCGTCCGCGGCCAGGACAGCCGCGACCTGGCCGTCGTCCGGGTGCTCTCGGTGAGCCCCGGCGACGGGCCGGTCAAGGTCTCCCTCGACTACTACCGCCGGGGCTGACCAGCCCCCGGCCCGCAGCCGCCGCCACCCGGCCGGCCGGATAAACCGCTTGCCAGTGCGGGGGCCCCGGGCTGTTGGATCGGGGGCATGGGGAACAGGGGCAAGGTGAGTCCGACGGTGTACGTGTCGGTGGACGTCGAGGCGGACGGACCGATTCCCGGGCCGTACTCGATGCTCAGTTTCGGGGCGGTGGTCGCCGGCTGGCACGACGCGGCGGGGTTCCGGCGGGCGGGTGCGTGGTCGGCCGGGTTCTACCGGGAGTTGCGTCCGATCAGTGCCGAGTACGACCCGGAGGCGCTCGCCGTCTCCGGCCTGGACCGGGCCGCGCTGGTGGCCGGCGGGACGGAACCGGGTGCCGCGATGCGGGCGTTCGCGGCGTGGGTGGAGCAGGTGCGGACCGGACCGGACGGCGGCCGCTACCGCCCGGTGATGGTCGGGTACCCGGCGGCGTACGACTGGCAGTTCCTGTACTGGTACCTGATCCGCTACGCCGGCTCCAGCCCGTTCGGCCACTCCGGCTGCCTGGACGTGAAGACGCTCTACGCGGCCCGGACGGGCCTGCCCCTGGCGGGCATCGGCAAGCGGTCGATGCCGCCGGAGCTGCTGCCCGACCTGCCGCACACGCACCACGCCCTGGACGACGCCCGCGAGCAGGCGGTGCTGTTCGCCAACATCTGGGAGTGGGCCGGGGTCACGGCCGTTCCGGAGTGAGCGCGAGGACGGCGAGGTCGTCGGCGAGCAGCCCGGCGTACTCGTGGACGTCCTGGGCCAGGAAGGAGACCAGCCGGTCGGGCGAGCTGGTCCCGAGGGCGGCGAGCCGGTGCGCCAGCGGGTAGAACGCCCCGGTGGCGTCGCGGGCCTCGCTGACGCCGTCGGTGTAGAGCAGGACGGTGTGGCCCGGCGGCAGGGCGACCGCCGTCGGGTCGCCGCCGGTCGCACCGCCCCCGAGGTGGCCGAGCCCGAGCGGCAGCCCGTCCGTGCAGCGCAGCGGGCTGATGCTGTGGTCGGTGAGCAGCAGCGGGGTGGTGTGGCCGCGGTTGACGATCTCCACCTGGTCGGTGCCCGGCCGGTACTGGAGCAGGACGGCGGTGACGAACAGCTCGTCGTCGCCCCGGTCCGCGGCGTCGCGCAGCACCGCGCGGTCCAGCTGGTCGGCGAGTTCGACCAGGGCGGGGGTCTCGTGGGCGGTCGCCCGGAACGCGCCGAGCACGTCCGCGACGGTACGGACCGCGCCGAGGCCCTTCCCCCGGACGTCACCGAGCAGCACCCGGACGCCGTAGCGGGTGTCGCACACCTCGTACAGGTCGCCGCCGACCAGCACCTCGGCCTGGGCCGGGCGGTAGAGGCCGGCGACCCGCAGGCCGCCGGCCCGGTCGGGGACCGGCCGCAGCACGGTCCGCTGGAGCGTCTCGGCGACGGTGCGGGCGTGCAGCAGGGTGCGGTTCTGCCGGGTCCGCTGCCAGGACAGGGCGGTGCCCATCACCCCGGAGAGCAGGGTGGCGATGTAGACCCAGACGTGGTGCTGCTCGCTGAGGTGGCCCGCCCGCAGGCCCAGGACGAGCTGGAGCGCCACGGTGCCGGCGGTGGTGGCGGCGGTGAGCACCGGTCCGTAGCTGAAGGCCGCCACCACGGGCAGCGCGGTCAGCAGGAAGCCGGCCGCCACCGCCTCCGGTACGAGGGCCTCGGCCGCCAGGTCGAGCACCAGCAGCAGAACCGGCAGCCAGGGCACCCAACGCGGCACCGGGGGTTCCACGGCCGCCGGGTACGGCGGGCGGGGTGCTGCGGGCACGGCGGGAACCTCCTGGCGGGCCGGTCCGGAATGACCGGTTCTCGTCCCTCCATGCTCCCCCAACGACCGCCCGACCACGAACGGCCGAACGTCCCACGCCGTTCCACGACGTCCCGGAGCATCCCGGGCCGTCCCGGAGCACCCCGGAGCAGGCTGCTACCGCACGGTCACCGGCAGGGTGTCGTAGCCCCGCAGCACCAGCCGGTTGCGCCGGGTGGCGACGCCGCCGGGGGCGAGCCGGGGGAAGCGGTCGAGCAGGGCGGGCATCGCGACCTCGGCCTCCATCCGGGCCAGCTGGGAGCCCAGGCAGTAGTGCGGGCCGCCACCGAAGCTGAGCGGCTGGCTGTCGGTGCGGGTCGGGTCGAACACCCCGGGGCGGTCGTACCGGGCCGGGTCGTGGTTGGCCGCGCCCAGCAGCAGGACCACCATGGCGCCGGCCGGCACCGGCAGGTCCTCGACGGTCAGGCCATCGGTGAGCGCGATCCGTGAGGTG
The DNA here is from genome assembly GCF_040302625.1 of Kitasatospora sp. NPDC097643. NCBI lineage: Bacteria > Bacillati > Actinomycetota > Actinomycetes > Kitasatosporales > Streptomycetaceae > Kitasatospora > Kitasatospora sp. NPDC097643. The sequence continues at coordinate 111,794 of NZ_JBEOSA010000020.1, forward strand.
AGCTGGACCGGGGAGTCGAAGCGCAGCACCTCGTCGGTGAAGCCGGCCGGGGTGACGCCGCCGCTGCGCAGCCCGGCCGCCGCCTCCGGGTGGCCGAAGAGCAGGGTCAGGCCGTTGCCGAGCAGGTTGGTGGTGGTCTCGAAGCCGGCGACCAGCAGCAGCACCAGGTTGGCCAGCAGCTCCTTGGCGGAGAGCCGCCCGGGGTCGTCGGCGGCGATCCGGGCCAGGTCGGTGACCAGGTCGTCCTGCGGGCGGGCGAGGCGGTCGGCGGCGAGGTCGGTGAAGTAGGCGGAGAGCTCGTCGGCGGCGGTGTCGGCGGCGTCCAGCTCGTCGGGGTCCTGGATCATCTCCAGCGCGACGGTGAGGTCGGCGGCGAGCGCGCGGAAGCGGTAGCGGTCGCGCTCGGGGACGCCGAGCAGTTCGCAGATCACGCCCACCGGCAGGCGGAAGGCGAAGGCGTCCATGAAGTCGACCGGCGAGCCGTCGGCGCCCCGCTCGGCCAGCTCGTCGAGCAGCCGGGCGACCGCCGCCGTCACGGCCGGGCGCAGCGCGGCGACCCGGCGGGCGGTGAAGACCGAGGCGATCAGCGAGCGGACCCGGGGGTGGTCGGGGGCGTTGCGTTCCAGGATCGAGTGGCGGAGCAGGTCCAGCGAGGAGTGCTCGGCGGGGCCCGAGGGCAGCGCGGCGATCAGCTCGGGGTCGGGGACGCCGAAGGCGGGGGTCCGGAGGACCTTGTTGACGGCCGCGTGGCCGACCGCCAGGACGGTGTCCGGTCCGGCCGGCACCGCCGGGCCCAGCCCGTGCGCCAGCGCGTACAGCGGGTACGGGTCGGCCCGGCCCTCGCTGGTGAGCAGTTGTCCGATGATCGCCGTGCCGTCCATCCGGTGTTCCCCTCCCGAGACCGTGGCTCCTGGACCGTGCCCCTCGGTGCGTGAACCGTGGACGAACGTGACGGAGTTCCCACTCGGCCGAGGCGGCCGGCCCCCGGTTCGCCCGGCTCCCGGTTCGCCCGGCTCCGGGGGGCCGACTCGGTAGGCTGGCCGACATGGAGATCTGGATCAACCCTCGGTGCGGAAAGTGCCGGTCGGCGCTCGGTGAGCTGGAAGCGGCCGGGGCCGAGTACACCGTGCGGCGCTACCTGGAGGACCCACCCACGGCGGCCGAGCTGGAGCAGGTGCTGGAGCGCCTGGGCCTGGAGCCCTGGGACATCACCAGGACCGACGAGCAGATCGCGAAGGACCTGGGGATGAAGCAGTGGCCCCGGGAGCCGGGCGAGCGGGCCCGCTGGATCGCGGCGATGGCGGAGCACCCGATCCTGATCCAGCGCCCGATCATCACCGCAGACGACGGGCACGCCGTCGTGGCCCGCACGCCCGAGGCCGTCAAGTCCGTTCTGCCGTAGGGGCGTTCACCCAGCCGACGGGCCCCGGCCGGTCGGTGCCGGCGGATCAGTGCAGGCGGATCCGCTCCACCGGCCGGCCCGGGTGCCAGTTGAAGACCCAGAGGTGGCCGTCCTCCAGGCCCGTGTGCACCACCTGCTCCAGGCTGAGCCGGAAGGCGTGGAAGGGCGTGGGCGGCGGCTCGGGCAGGTCCGCGACGTAGGCGGCCAGTTCGACCTCGTCGGTGATCTCGACCGCACGGCCGGAGACCTTGGAGTCCCCGCCCGCCATGGTCTCGTCCCCCGGGTGGGAGTGCAGCGCGAAGCGGCCGTCCCGCTGGAGGTCGCGGGCCTTGACCGAGCCGTACATCGACCCGAGCACCAGGTCGGCGCCGACGAAGTCGACCTCCGACCCGCTCACCCGGGGCGAACCGTCCTTGCGCAGTGTTGCCAGGACGTGGTGCTTGTTGGCCTCGAACCGGGCCCGTACCAGGGGCGCGAGATCGGGTGCCTCTTGCTCGAAATCCTGCCAGGTAGCCATGGCGCCAGTGTTGCACCGGGTACTGACAATTCCCGGGCGCAATCCCGGAGACAGGTCCCGGACGCCGGTCCCGGACGCTCCGGCGGGCGGCCTGTCGGTGGCCGGTGCAAGACTGGCGGGGTGACCACCACGACCACGTACATCGCCTTCCTGCGGGCCGTCAACGTCGGCGGCCGGACGGTGAAGATGGAGCGGCTGCGGGCGCTCTTCGCCGAGCTCGGGCTGGGCGGCGTCCGCTCGTACATCCAGAGCGGCAACGTCTTCTTCACCGCCGAGGTGCCCGCCGGGGACGGCCCGGGCCGGGCCGCGCTCGGCCGGCGGATCGAGGAGCACCTGGAGGCCTCGCTCGGCTACCCGGTGCCGGTCATGCTGCGCACGGTCGACGAGGTGGCCGCGCTGCTCGCCGCCGAGCCGTTCCGGGGCGTCGAGTCGACGCCGGACGTCCGGCTGGTCGTCGCCTTCCTCTCCGAGCCGCTGCCGCCGGAGCTCACCGTCCCGTACACCTCCCCCAAGGGCGACCACGAGGTGATCGGCGCCGACGACGGGGCCGCCTACGTGGTGGTCCACCTGAAGGACGGCAGGTGGGTCACCGGGGAGCTGTTCGGCAAGGCCTACCGGGGGTCGGTGACCTCCCGGTTCCTGCACACCACCGAGAAGATCCTGACCGCCGCACGGAAGGCCTGACGACCCGTCCGGCGCCCGCGGGTGGCGGCGGAACCGCCGCCGGTCCCCGGGCGTCTGGAGCTCAGTGACGCATTCACCCCGCACCGCCGCGCGGCGCAATCTGGACAGTCGGAGGCGGCTGAGCCGACAATCGGGCCATGACGCCTCCTGAGATCCGCCCGGGCGCGGTCCGACCCTCCGACGCCGAACGGGACCAGGCGCTCGAGGTGTTGCGGGACGGCGCGGGCAACGGGCGGTTGTCCCACGAGACCTTCCTCGGCCGGATGGAACTCGTCCTGCACGCGACCAGCCGCGGCGAGCTCGACGAAGCGATGACCGGGCTGCCCACCGGCAAGCCCTTCGAACGGTTCGTGCTGCGCGCGGTCGGCCGGGTCTCCGCCTTCGGCGACCGGCTGAACCGGGCCTGGCGCACCGAGCGGCTGCCCGGCCTGAGCCTGCCCGACTCCGGCGCCGGTCAGTTGACGATCGGCCGGATCCCGGGCTCGGGGCTGCGGCTGCACGACGCCTCGGTGTCGCGCCAGCACGCCGAACTGCGGCACGAGAACGGCGGCTGGGTGCTGTACGACCTCGGCTCGACCAACGGCACCCATGTGAACGGACGGCGGATCGCGGGCGGGGTCCGGGTCCGCGCGGGCGACCAGGTCCGGTTCGGCAACCTGGAGTTCCGCCTCGCCTCGGACTGACGGCGCGGGCAGGGCCGGTCAGTGCGGGAACTGCCGGGGCGGGCGCTGCCGGGGCAGTTCGTCCCGGAACTCGTCGATGACCGTGCTGATCTGCCGCATCAGCACGGTGTCCTCGATCCGGTCCAGGTACCGGTTCTCGGCGGCCAGCGCCTCCACCGTGACGCCGAAGTAGAGCGTCATCAGCGGGTTGACGAACAGCTCGCCGCCCTTGGTCCGCTCGGTGAACCGGACGTCGCCGAACTCGCCGCGCAGGGCCGCCGCCACCGAGCCGTTGACGATGCTGGGGTGGTCGGGGAAAGCGGCCCGCGCGTACTCGACGGCGTCCAGGTAGAGCATGCCCTCCCGGCTGCCGCGCGGCACGGAGAAGGCGCCGAGGTAGCCGCCGGCCCGGTCGAGCGCGGCCAGGTTCTCCAGCACCAGCGAGTGGTTGACGCCGTGGTAGGCGTCGACGCCGAAGCCCAGGCAGGCGACCAGCCGCTCGGGGATGTCGCTCAGGCCGGCCACCGCCGCGAGACTGGCCATGTCCTCCTCGGGGGTGCCGAGCCCGGTCTCGTCGCCGCGCATCAGGATGTCGGTCCCGCCGTCGACGAGCAGGACCGCGTCGATCCCCAGGTGCCCGGTGAGCGTCCGGTAGGCCTCGCGCAGCGGTTTGACGCCCACGGACGGGAAGGCCCACACGGTGTCGGGCATCCCGTGCCGGCGCAGCCAGCGGGCCAGGGTGCGCTCCGGGAAGTACCCCTCCGGGGCGGCGGTGTCGGGGCCGATCCTGGCCACGTCGGGCGCCAACCAGGCCTCCAGGGGCAGGCCGTAGAGGTGGGTGAAGGAGAGGTTGGCCAGGTGCACCTCCTTGCCCGCCGCCCGCAGGGCGAGCGCGATCGGCAGCCCGGTGTAGACGTCGAAGCCGCCGCCGGCACCGGCGACGAGGATCCGGTCGGCGGACAACAGCCTGCTGATCAGCGGGGGTTGGAGGAGAGAGGTCACCGACGGACGGTAGCACCGGGGCAGCCGGTACGGCCGGTTGAAGCGTTGTCAGTGGTGGGTGCAAGGATTGCGGACATGACCGAGGAGACCGATCTCACCCCCGAAGTGCTGCGCGACGCCCAGGAGCGGGCTCGCGAGTTGATCCGCTGCGGCTTCCGGGAGCCGGACGAGATAGTCGACGACCTGGTCGAGGAGCTCGACGACCCGGCGCTGACGGAGGAGCGGGCGGAGCTGATCGTCACCCCGCTGTGGGAGGAGCGGCTGGCCGAGCAGGCGTCCTGGCCGGAGACCACGGACGTGGACCGGCTGGTGGAGGCCTTCGACGCGCTGGAGGGGCAGGGCATCGTCGCGGCGATGGACTTCACCTGCTGCGCCACCTGCGGCTACTCGGAGATCGGCGGCGAGGCCGAGGAGGATTCGCGGGGCTTCGTCTTCTTCCACCAGCAGGACACCGAGACGGCCGCGGCCGGCCGCGGCCTGTACCTGCGCTACGGCGGCTTCGCCACCAAGGGAGAGCCGACCGAGGAATCGGTGCGGCGGACGGCGGAGATCGGCCGCGAGGTGGTGGCGGCGCTGGAGTCGGTCGGTCTTCCGGTGACGTGGGACGGTTCGCCGGAGACGGCGATCCAGGTCACCCCGCTGGAGTGGCTCAACCGCCTGCCGGAGTAGCCACTAGACGAGGCAGTCGCCTGCCGGTGCGCCGTGCGGCATATGCCACGCGCGTAGATCGACGGCCCGCGAAAAGGCCCTCGGCTCAGTCCACGATCGCGCCCGGGCCGCCGACCGCATCCGGTCCGCTGCCCGGGCCCCACAGCGGCGCGGTGCAGCGCTGGTAGGTGGCCCGCCAGTGCGGCCAGTTGCGGGCCACGTCGTCGTCGCACTCGGCCAGCAGCCGCTCCTCCAGTTCCGGCTCGACGCCCTCCAGCAGCCAGGCCAGCGCGTCCGCCGTCCCGGGGCCGTCCGCGGAGCGCAGCAGGTCCAGCAGCTCGCCCAGGCCGCCGAGCCGGGAGTTCTCCACGAACACCCGCTCCATCCGGGGCAGCAGCTGCCGCTCCTCGATCCGCAGGTGGGTCTCCAGCCGGGCCGCCAGGTCCTCCATCGCGTACGCCACCGGCCAGGCGCTGCCGGTGTCCCGGCTGGCGATCCGCACCAGCGTGGTGACCCGGGTGAACGAGTGGTCGAGGTTGTGGTGGTCCGCCTCCAGCCAGTTGAGCAGCAGCCGCAGCTCGGGCGCGAAGCGGCGCACGATCGGCCAGATCCGGGTGTCCTGCTGCTCGTGGTGGCAGGTCAGCATCGCGGTCACGAAGTTCCAGTGCCGCAGCAGCGCCTCGCCCTTGTCGTCCTCGCCGGGCTGGAGCAGCCGCAGCGCGTTGGGCAGCCGGGCGAGGTCGCGGCGCAGCGCGGCGTGCACCAGCCGCAGCCCGGCGAACCGCACCGTCGCCGGCTCGTCGTCGGCGGCCCGCCCGTGCACGGCCGCACGCAGGGAGTCGGCCCCGCGCTCCGCCTGCTCGGGCACGGAGGGGGACGGCTGGGGCAGCAGGTGGATCGGCATGGGACTCTCTTCACGACGTGGCAGGGAGGAGGGGCGGCCGCTGGAAGGCGGCCCCATCCAAAGTGCGCACAGTCGATCAGAAGCGAATCAATGTCCGATTGACGCGCAGGTCACAGGCGTTTTCGGCGGTCGGCGGCCGGGGCGCCCGAAGGCGCCCCGGCCCCGCGGATCAGTCCGCCGCCGGACCCGCCAGGTTCTTGCTGAGCCACTGCAGGGTGTCCGGGATCATCTTCTTGAAGTCCGAGGTCAGGTGCTTCCCGCCGGGCTGCTCGTAGTACTCGATGGACAGCGGCGGCGTGGCCTTGGCGACCCAGGCCTTGACCAGCTTGGTCTCGTACGGGTTGGCCCCGCCCGCGGTGACGAACATCTTCACGTCGGACTTGCCCAGGGTGATCAGCGCGTCCGGGTTGTTGGCCTGCCGCTCGGTCTCGTGGCCCTTCCACAGCCCCGAGTCCGGGACGAAGTAGCCGTCGATCGGCACCGCGGCCTTGTAGACGTCCGGGCGCTGGAGGCCGAGCTTGGCGCTGCAGAAGCCGCCGGTGGAGGCGCCCATCACGCCCCAGCCGTCGCGGCCCTTCACGGTCCGGAAGTTGGCGCGGACGAAGTCCGGGATGTCGTCGGCCATCCAGGTGCCCATCTTGGCCTGGCCCGGGATGTCGGAGCAGTCCAGCGCGTTCTTCTCGTCGCTGTTGAAGTTCTGCACCGGCATGATCATGATGAACGGGTGGGCCTTGCCGGTCTTGACCAGTTCCTCGTCGGACTCCTGGATCGGCAGCTGGTTGTCGGTCCAGGTGTTGTAGCCGTTGCTCTGGCCACCCGCGAACAGGGTCAGCACCGGGAAGCCGGTCTTGGCGAACTTGGGGTCGTTGTACTCCGGCGGCAGCCAGATCCAGACCTTGCCGGAGACGCCCGACTTCGCGCCGGTCACGGTGGTCATCATGATCGGGCCGGCCGCGGTGTCCCGGGCCTTGGTCAGCGTGGCGGTGGGCCCGGTGGGCATCAGCACCTTGCCGTTGGCGGCCGGGGCCGCGCTGGTGGCCGCCGGGGTGCCGGCCGCGGTGGTGCCGGCCGCGCTCGGGCTGCCCGCGGGGGTGGTGCCGGTCGCGCTCGGGGTGCCGTCCGCCTTGACGCCGTCCCCCTTCCCGCCACCGGAGCTCCCGCAGGCCGCGAGCGAGGCGGCCAGGGCGAGCGCGGCGGCACCGGTCAGGACGGCGCGGGAACGGGACGACTGCCTAAGCACGGTGAGGACTCTCCGACCGATGTCGCGCCCGGTCCCTCTGACCGGGCGGTGGCCCCCCGATGGGGCCGGACAGGCCCGGGGCGCGGCGGTGGTGCGTCCCCGGAACGGCGGCGCGCGGTCCCTCGCGGGTGGGCGCGCCGTCCTGCGATCTTATGACGTGGACCGGGGTGCCCCGGTTGCGCGACGGCCACCGGAAATCCAATGTTTGTTCGCGATCGGGTAAAGGCCTTCACCGGTTCCGTCGATCGACGGGCCCGACTGTGGCGACGCACACAGCCCCCGCCCCGCCCGGCGGACCGGATTTTGGGCCCTTCCACCAGTGACGCCGCCCGGCCCGTCCGGAACGATCGGGCGCAGACCCCGAACCCCAGGAGGCCGCCATGACCCAGCAGACCGCCGTCGTCACCGGAGCCGGGAGCGGGGTCGGCCGGGCCGTGGCGGTCGAGCTGGCCTCGGCCGGCTGGCAGCTGGTGCTGGCGGGCCGCCGGGCCGGGCCGCTGCACGGGACGGCCGAGCTGGCCGGCCCGTCGGCGGCGGTGGCGGTGGCGGTGGTGCCGACCGACGTCACCGACGCCGCGGCGGTGAACGCCCTGTTCGCCGCGGCCGTCGCCCGCTTCGGCCGGGTGGACCTGCTGTTCAACAACGCCGGCACCTTCGGCGCCCCGACCCCGGTGGAGGAGCTGGAGATCGACGCCTGGCGGGCCGTGGTCGACCTCAACCTGACCGGCGCCTTCCTCTGCGCCCGGGCCGCGTTCCGGCAGATGAAGGCCCAGAGCCCGCAGGGCGGCCGGATCATCAACAACGGCTCGATCTCCGCGCACGTCCCGCGCCCGCACTCGATCGCCTACACCGCGACCAAGCACGCCGTGACCGGGCTCACCAAGTCGCTGTCGCTGGACGGCCGCCCGTACCGGATCGCCTGCGGCCAGATCGACATCGGCAACGCGGCGACCGACATGACCGCCGCGATGAGCGCCGGGGTGCGGCAGGCGGACGGCCGGATCGCGGTGGAGCCGACCATGGACGTCGCGGACGTGGCCCGCACCGTCCGGCACATGGCCGGGCTGCCGCTGGAGGCGAACGTGCAGTTCGCCACGGTGATGGCGACCGCCATGCCCTACATCGGACGGGGCTGAGGACGGGGCTGAGGGCGGGGCTGAGCAGCATCCCCCCTCGGAGCGCCCTCCCGGCGCAACGCTCAGCAGCGCTGGACGCGTCCGGAACGGCCACGCACAGCAGGGACCCCCGGTCACGCCAGGCTGACGGGGGTCCCGGGAAACGTGGGCTACGGCCGCCAGGTGTCGTTCAGCGTGACGGTGCCCGAGGCGGGCGCCGTGGCCGTCCGGTTGGCCCCGGACTCCCAGGTCACCGCACCGCTGGCGTCCTTGCGGACGTACTTGTACTGGAAGGCGGTGCCGGCCGGCAGCGAGAGCGACAGCGACCAGACCGGGTAGCCGGCCGAGGAGAGCGGCAGCGCCTTGGCCGGGTCCCAGCCGCCCAGCGCGGCGACGTCCCCGACGACGTAGACGTTCTGCCCGTACGAGGTGGTCGCGTTGACGTTGAAGGAGGCCCCGGAGACGTTGGTCCCGGGCTGGACGTACAGCGCCACCGCGTCGCCCGCGCCGACCGTCGCGGTGAACTGCCCGTTCGCGCCCACCTGGTAGGTCGGGCCGGTGCAGCCGCCGCCCGGCTGCGGGTCGCCGTGCTGGACGTCGCAGTAGGTGCCGGCCGGCAGCCCGGTCTGGAAGGTCCGGGTGATCGCGCCGCCCTCGTGGTTGATCGCGACGTAGCCCTTGTTGCCGCGCCCGAAGGCGATCGCGTTGTTGCCGTTGGACCACCAGTTGGTCACCCCGGTGCCGGCGACGGCGTTGCGGAAGCCGACCATGTTGGCCACCTGCCGCCAGGCGTGGGTGCAGTTCCAGCCGTCCTGGTAGCAGGCGTTGACCGTACCGCCGTTGGGCGGGCCGTCGTCCTTGTTGGTGAAGCTGTACCCGGAGTAGATGTTGGGGGCGCCGTACGTCGAGGCCAGCAGGAAGACGTTGGCCAGCGTGTAGGTGTTGCCGTAGGTGTAGTTGAGGGTGGAGCCGTTGCGCTCGGTGTCCCAGTTGTCGAGGAAGCTGCGCGCCTGGTTGCTCGGCAGGTAGCCCCAGGAGGCGCCCCAGCCGTTGAGGTTGGCGAGCTTGTCGCTGGTGAACATCCGCTTGAGGTCGGTGCCGACCCGGAACTCGTCGACATCGCCGTTGCCGGTGTACTCGGTGGGCTGGATCGGCTCGCCCGCGCCGTAGATGACCTCCTGCGCCCAGTAGGCGTTGGGGTTGGCCATCTTGGCCTTGATGGCGGCCAGGTCGCTCGCCGCGATGTGCTTGGCGGCGTCGATCCGGTAGCCGTCGACGCCGAGCGAGCCCAGGTCGTCCAGGTAGTGCGCGATGGTCTGCTGGACGTACGCGCTGCCGGTGTCCAGGTCCGCGAGGTCGACCAGCTCGCAGGTCTGCACGTTGGTGCGGTCCGAGTAGTTGCTGATCGCCTGGCGGCAGCCGTGGAAGTCCTGGTCCTGGTAGGTGCCGGGGTAGTTGTACTTGGTGTACGCGGTGCCGCCGGTGCCGGTGCCGGAGCCGGCCGACATGTGGTTGACCACCGCGTCGGCGATCACCTTGACCCCGGCCGCGTGGCAGGTGTCGACCATGTTCTTGAAGGACGTCCGGTCGCCGAGCCGCCCGGCGATCTTGTAGCTGACCGGCTGGTACGAGGTCCACCACTGGGCGCCCTGGATGTGCTCCTGGGGCGGCGAGACCTCGACGAAGCCGTAGCCCTTGGGGCCGAGCGTCGAGGTGCAGGCCTGGGCGACCGAGTCGAAGCGCCACTCGAAGAGGGTGGCGGTGACGTCCTTGCCGCCGTTGGCGGGCGGGGTGGCACGGGCGGCGGGGGTGCCGAGGGTGGTGCCGAGCGAGAGCGCGAGCGCCGCCGAGGCGGCGAGCGCGCCGGCCGCGCGGACCGGCCGGCGGGTCCCCCCGGCCGAAGGCCGGGGGAGGGTGGGGGCGGTGGTGACCACGTCGTCTCCTGGGGGTGGCTGGGGTGGGGGCAGCCGAGGTGAAGCCTTGCAGGAAGTTTCTGTAACTTGCCGGAAACTTGCAGCGCTGAACCTAGAGCCGCCGGGAGACACCGTCAAGACCTCGGGCCAAAGCCTGGGGGAAACGTTTCCTCATGGAGATCGAACGTACGACAAGGGCCCGGCGGCCGTAGCCGCCGGGCCCCTCACCTGTCCTGGTTCACCAGGCCCTCACGGGCCCGGTCGCCGACCTCAGTTGCTGGTCTGGATGGAGGTGTCGTCGATCACGAAGCTCGTCTGCAGCGAGGAGTCCTCGACGCCGTTGAACTTCAGGGTGACCGTCTGGCCCGCGTAGGACGAGAGGTCGAAGGTGCGCTGCTGGTAGCCGGCCGCGGCGTCCACGTTGGAGTAGGTCTTCAGCGTGGTGC